>QMUI01000001.1 GCA_003660485.1 Thermococci archaeon
GAACATAAAAATCACCTCTTAACCCACTCTACCATGCTTCTAAACACCCTAAGCCCGTCCTCGCTTCCCAGGAACCTGTCACTTGCCCTTTCAGGGTGAGGCATCATTCCTAAAACGTTGCCCTTCTCATTGCTTATCCCGGCTATGTTCAAGACTGATCCATTGGGATTCGTATCTTCGGTTATGTTTCCCTTCTCATCACTATACTGGAAGACCACCCTAACCTTTGAGGGGTCATCAATGTAATAGTTACCCTCAGCGTGAGCTATCGGCATCCTGATGACCTCCTCCGGCTCGTAGAGCCGTGTAAATGCCGTGTTGGTATCAACTACCTTAAGGTAAACCCATCTGCAGATGAACCTCGGGATCTTGTTCGGTCTTAAGGCACCAGGCAAAATCCCCGATTCAGTTAGAACCTGAAAGCCATTGCATATTCCAAGGACGGGCCTTCCCTCCTCTACGAACTCCCTAACTTCCTCCATTATCCTCTGCCTTGCCGCGATTGCTCCGGCTCTTAAATAATCAGCGTAGCTGAAGCCTCCCGGAAGAACAACGCCGTCGTAATCCCTTATTGACTCCTGATACCACACTCTCTCAGCCTTTCCTCCCGCCTTCCTTATGGCCTCGACTGTTTCAAAGTCACAGTTCGTTCCTGGAAACACTATAACTGCGAACCTGGGCATCTCATTTCACCGGCTCAATTGTGTACTCCCAAGTGTGGATCAGGGGATTTGCAAGTAACCTTTTGCACATCTCTTCTACTTCTTTCTCAGGCCTCTCGCTCTCTAGGGTAAACTCAAAGCACTTAGGAACCCTAAGATCCTCAACCTTGTAGCCAAGGTTCCTGAGTGCGTTGCCTATAACCCTCCCTTCTGGATCATTTAATCCCTCCTTCAGCCTGACGAGAACCCTAACCCTCCACTTCACCCATATCACCTTGGCATGAATATGTAAAAATTAGAAGTTTTTAAGGATTATTTACACATAGAAATGTCAATTCAGCACCTAAAGCTTCAAGTGCAAACAAACTCAAACATCAAAAATTAGTGAAGAAGAGATATCAGCTCTTCCACCTAGGATTGTCAACTACCTTAACTTCGCCGTCCTCTTCTATAACGATCTTGCTGAATCCTTTCTCTGCTATCGTCCCATAGTCATGTCCTGCATCGGCCGGGTAAATCGCGAGAAATATGAACGGTTCATCTCCAGTGTTAACTGTTCTATGAGCCCAGTAAGGGGGGACGTAGACTACAGTCCCAGGTTCCATTGGAATCCATCTTGCTTCTCCTTCTGGAGTTTGGAGGAGCATGCCTCCTTTACACTTTAGTGCAACGTAAACTTCAGCCCTATCTTTTTTGGCATGAAAATGCCCCTTGGTGAAGAAGAACTCCTTACCGACTTTCCCTGGGTATAAAACAGTGGTTGCAAAGTTCAAGTCACCCTCCTTCTCCTCCTGCTCCACCGCATAAACTTCGTAAACCACAGGATCATCATCCTTGACCATTTCCTCCCAGGCTTTCTCATCCAAGAAGTATCCCTTCATGTCGCTTAATCTTCTCACGGACTTCTTGGCCCCAGGAATTATCCCAGTTTTAAAGTCTACCTTTACGCCAAGCGGCTCCTTGTACATCTTCACCACCATGGGTGTCTTCTCTCTTTGTCTTTTTCACCTTTTCCATTTCTCCCTGCATGTAACTAACAAAGCCTAGAAGGGAAAGCATGCTACCTGCTATCATTGTAATGAAGCCTATTGGAGACAGCCATGAATAGGGATATGAATACCCAAGGATTGCAAGCTTGTACGTTACCATTCCATCGGTAGTTATTGCCGGAAAGTCATGTAAACCGGTAATTGTCCTACTATTGTTCTTAAGTTCAAAGTTGTAGTACTTGCCTTCCCATGATACAGAAACGTTGGCGTTTGCTGAATAGAGGGTTAAATTGGCATCAATTATCTTTACTATCTGTTTGTCATAAAGAAAGTGCGTTCCTGGGCTTAAATCACCAGAAAGCTCTTTGCTAATAATTTTGCCTTGCAAGGCAATGAATGCTAAGCCTAATGAAAGAAATAGTAGAAGGAGACCGGCAAGTATAGTCGGATACCTTAGACCTTTAATGATCCCCATGGTCATTTCCTCATATCTTTCCAGCTAGGTGGCATTCGACCCAGTGGTTGTGGGAGTATTCTATCATTTGGGGTTCTTTCTTGTCGCACAAGCCCTTCTGGAAGTACACGCACCTTGGGTGGAACCTGCAACCCGGTGGTATGTTTACAGCACTTGGCACTTCACCCTTGATTGGGAGTTCCTTAATGACGTCCTTCCTTGAGGGGTCAGGTTCGGGGACTGCAGTAAGAAGGGCCCTCGTGTACGGGTGAATTGGATTGTCAATGACTTCCTTAGCCGGACCCATCTCAACAATCCTTCCGAGGTACATCACCGCAATCCAGTCAGCAAAGTACCTTGCAGTCGAGAGGTCGTGAGTAATGTAAAGGTACGTAACCCCCATCTTCTCCTTCAACTCCTTCATCAACTCAAGAATTTCCGCTCTAATTGAAACATCAAGCATTGACACTGGCTCATCTGCAACTATGAATGTTGGGTTAAGGATAAGGGCCCTAGCAATAGCAACCCTCTGCCTCTGACCTCCCGAGAGCATGTGGGGGAATCTATGCACGTACTCCTCTGGGGGAACTATCTTAACCATCTCAAGAGCCTTGTAAATCAACTCCTCCCTCTCCGCCCTCGTCTCACCAATACCATGGATTAGGAGGGGCTCCTCAAGGACATCATAGATCCTAAACCTAGGATTCATTGAGCTAAAGGGATCCTGGAATATCATCTGAACCTTTCTCCTATAAGCCTTTATCTCCTCCTTAGTTCTCAATTCTGTAACATCCTGACCCTCAAGGTATATCTTTCCATCCGTGGGTTCCAACAACTTCATTACCAGCTTTCCCGTCGTAGTCTTACCACAACCACTCTCCCCAACTAATGCGAACACTTCCTGCTTGTGAACCTCAAAGCTTACCCCATCAACTGCCCTAACGAACTTTGGAGGTTCTCCCCTAAGCGAAGCCAGCAACCCCCTCCTAACCGGGAAGTACTTCTTAAGATTAACAACCTTTAGGACTGGCTCACTCATACGACCACCTCACAAGAGCCAACATGCGGCATAGTGATCCTTATCAACCTCAACAAGCTTTGGCTCCTCTTGTCTACACCTATCCATGGCATAAGGACACCTCGGGTGGAACCTACAACCACTTGGAGGATTGAGCAAGTTTGGAGGACTTCCCGGGATAAATTCCAGCTTTTCAACGTCCTCATGTAGCCTTGGGATTGCGGCCAAGAGCTTCTGCGTGTACGGGTGTGCTGGTTCATTATATATCTTCTCGCTTGGCCCTATCTCCACGATCTTCCCCGCGTACATTATCGCAACCCTGTCACTTATTTCGGCCAAGATGCTGAGATCGTGGGTGATGAAGATCATTGAAAGGCCAAGCTTCTTCTTCAGCCTCTTCATCAGGTTTATTATCTGAGCCTGAACAACAACATCAAGGGCTGTAGTTGGCTCATCTGCAATTACAATGTCTGGTTCGAGTATTAGGGCGGTAGCAATAACAACCCTCTGCTTCATCCCGCCCGAGAGCTCGTGCGGATACCTGTAAACTATTTCAGGATCAAGACCAACGAGCTCCAAGTACTTCATCGCCTTCTCTAGTGCTTCCTCCCTCTCCATGCCTTTGTGGTAAATTAAAGGCTCAATCATCTGATAACCAATAGTGTAAACGGGGTTGAGGGCATTCATAGCACCCTGGAATATCATTGAAATCTTCTGCCACCTAATCTCCCTCCTAAGAACATCCTCGGGTAAGCCAACTATCTCCCTGCCATCAATCTTAATACTACCACTAACGATCCTTCCTGGGGGTTGAGGCATTCCCATCAAGGTGAAGCCTATTGACGACTTCCCACAACCACTCTCCCCTGCAAGCCCAAGCACCTCACCCTTCTCCAAATCAAAAGTAACATCATCAACCGCCTTAACAGGACCCCTCGAAGTAAAATAATACATCTTAAGATTCCTAACCTCAAGTATCTTCCTCCCCATATTCACAACCTCCTGAGTCTTGGGTTCAACACCCTATCAAGTGCGGTACCCAGGAGAACGAACGTTAACGCCACTAAGGCAATTGCAAGCCCTGGAGGGATAACCCACCACCAGTAACCGTTTACTGCTGCACCTGCATTCTGTGCATCGTGTAATATCTGACCCCAAGTTACTTGGGTCGGATCTCCAAGACCTAAGAAACTAAGCGATGCTTCAGAGAGCACGGCACTTGGAACATTTAAAGCCATCTGAGCGAAGGCATAAGGCAAGAGCTGTGGAACCATGTGCTTGAAGATTATTCTACCAGTACCAGCTCCAAGGGCTATTGCCGCCTCTACGTACGTTTGCTCCTTAATCTGATATGCCATACTTCTTGCTACTCTAGCTATTCCGACCCAACCGAAGACCGTTAGCAGTAATACTATCTGCCAGAGCTGAATGTGCCCACCGAAGTACGTTCCCAGGAGGATCAGGATAGGGAGACTTGGAATTGATGCCATGAACTCCTGAAATCTCATCATGAGCTCATCAGTCCATCCTCCAAAGTAGGCAGCTGCAACGCCATAGAATATACCAACGAGAACCGTGAGGACTGCGGTTGCTATTCCTATGGTCAGGGACACTCTCGAACCCCAGACAATTCCTGCAAATAAGTCTCTTCCCTTGTCATCTGTTCCAAGATAACCGTAAGTCCTTCCAGTAAGGATAAGTTTGGTGTTTGATAAATCAACGGAGGTTCCCTTAGGCGTCTTAATCTCAAGTATTATGTGATATTCGCCCTTGAGGGCCTGTGGATTGTCAAGCATGTCTGGGGAAAGCTTTGCAAAAACGACCTTAAGTGTATCAAGGGTAGTTACAAGCTGAAATTCCTTAGTAGGATCTAGTTGAATTCCAGTTTTCTGTTTAACCCAATTTATAACTGTCTTCCTAACTGAACTATCCCTTGCAACCTGAATGTTGGTAGTTCCCTTGATTTTAAGCCCTGAAACTAGGGTTATTTCCTCTCCATCGGGCCTCAGGACTTTCAATGTGAGTGATGGTTTTAATCTTTTGTGCGTTGAATTACCTGAAATGCCCATTATAACGATATCCTGAGGAGGAACGTCGTACTTCATGTTATAGGGGATATCCACTATTACTTTAGTCCCTTCTACCCTCACGTACTTCTGTAATTCCTCCGGGGGTACTACGTACTGCGGCGCCTCACTAACACCACTGAATATGCCAACCCAAGTTGGAGGAACTGTTTTTGGGTATTCTATCCATATGCTCCTCCATTTTTCTGGGATATCCGGCTCAGTAATGTACGGGGCTCCTATTGCAACGAGAATCCAAAATATGAGGAGGAGAACTCCAAGTATTCCGGTCTTCTGCCTCTTGAACTCAAACCAAAAGTTTGATAATGAGTCTTTAAGGTCGACCCATCTAACCATCTCCCCCACCTCACATACTTGCTGAGGCACCAACTCTTACTCTTGGGTCGAGGAAACCATATGATATATCAGCTATTATCACCCCAATTAGGTAAAGCGCCACGCTTATGAACGTCAATCCCATAACGAGGTTTATCTCATTAGTTTGAATTGCAATCCAGTAAACTCTTCCCATTCCAGGCCAATTGAATACACTCTCCGTGATTATTGCACCGCCTAATGAACCAAGGAGGGAGAATATCGTCATTGTAACAATTGGCGGGGCTGCAGCCCTTAAGGCGTGACCGTAAATCACCTTCCTCTCTGGAACGCCCTTAGCCCTTGCAGCCATAATGAAGTCCTCTTGCATAGTTCCTATCATTATGTTCCTTGTAACCCAGGCCCATCCTCCAAATAGCACAAACACTATTGTGGTAACCGGGAGTACCAACCTCTTCGCCACGTCAAGTACGTGAGCAAGACCCGTCAAATTTGGATCAGGCATTGAGTTCGCTGGGAACCATCCAAGCTTGAAGGCAAAGATCAAGAGCATCATCATTCCGAACCACCACATTGGTATGCTTGTAGTGATCAGCGCCAGAATCGACAGTGTTCTGTCAAATAGACTACCAACCTTCTGGGCAGCCTTAACTCCCAGGAGTAGTCCAATAATGATAACTATTATCTGAGCGGTTGTGAATAGAAGTATCGTTCTTGGAAGTGCGAGGGAGATTATGTTCTTTACGTTTCTCTCAGTTCCAAATATTGGGATTCTGGTATTACCGAAATCTAAGAGTATTGTCCTCTTGGCATAATACAGAACTCTCCACCAGTACGGCCTATCTAACTTAAACTGGTGCTTGTAGTAAGCTATTCTCTCTTCCCTCCATTTTTCAGGATCAGAAGGAGCTTTATTCTGTTGTAACAGGCTTTGATATTCAGAATTCACTAACTCCTGGATCCTGTTCTCTAAGTCCTTTTCGGCCATCTTGACGAATAGCGCCGAAACCACCAGGGTGACTATCGAGAGAACTATTAATGCATTTATTATCCTTATGAGCAGGTATTTACCCATCCCCATTTCTCACCCTCCTGCCCAAGCAAGTTTTGTAACGAACATTTTTGAACATCGTCTTTTTCAAGCTTGTAAAACTAGTTTAAATATCTTCTTTTCGATATTCATTTAAATGGGTACCCTAAAAAGCCATGAAATTTAAAATCTGAAGAACTCTCAGAAAGATTGCAAGGAAAATAGGCAGAAAAGGAACAAGAAAATAGGAAACTGAGATTAGAGCCTTCTCCTCAAGAGTAGTGGTACTGCCACTAGGGCCAAGATAGCTGCTGGACCACAAATGCCACCCTCGGTTTCAGTGGTCTCAGTTGGTGATGCAGTCTGAGTAACCGTCTGGGTCACTGTCTGGGTTACGGTTTCAGTTGCAGTTGCCGTCTGGGTTGGTGTCTGGGTCTCAGTCTTTGTCTCGGTCTTGGTTTCAGTTTCAGTCTGGGTTGGTGTCTCTGGAGCTTCAGCAAGGTAGGCACTCTTCATGACAATGCTGTTACCAAGACCAACTGCTGGATCCATGACTCTGAACTTGATCTTCTTGTTGACTGGGAAGAACTCCCAGGTCTCTGCGGTGAATACTCTGAAACTCTCGTAGATACCAAGTGCTGCGCCAATCTTGCTCATGTCCCAGTACTTAGCCTCTGAGTCTAGGGTCAAGTTCTTGTAGTGGCTGGTGTAGATGAGCCATCCAACGTCATCAGCAGTCCAATCGAGGATTGGCTTAAGCTTGTCAACGCTGGTGTAGTACTCAAGTCCAAGCATGTCAATTGCGCTCTGGATGTCACCCTCGCCAAGGAACTCGAGAACTTCCTTAACGGTTGCTCTGTAGGTGTTCTCCGGTGTGAACTTCCAGCCAACGAATCCTGGGCCGAACCATGCTGTGGTGTAGTACTGCAGGATCCTGCTTATTGAGAACTTAACGCTACCACTTGCAACCCAGCCCTCAGTGTAGTAGTTCCATTCGTAGTTAGCTGGATCACTAAGGTAGACTATCTTGTTTGCGGTCCTCCTGTCAACGATCTTAACTTGCACGTCAAATCCTGCCTTCTTGAGTATCTCTGCAATGTAGTAAGCCTCATCCTTTCTCTCGTCCTCCTGCCTTCCGATACCAACAATCTTGACGGGCTCTCCGTTGAAGTACCACTTGCCATCCTTCTTCTCAAGCTTGTAGCCCATCTTAGCGAGATCCTCTGCAGCCTTCTTCATGGCCTCGTCGATTAATTGTAGTGCGTACTCCTCGTCACCCTGGGCGTCAATTCCAAAGGCATCAAGAACTGGTTGTAGCTTCTCGATTGCGAGCTTGTCACCGCTCGTCCATGGGGTGTACATTGGCCCACCTGAACCTTGGAGGACGTTCTGGACGATATAGTTCCTGTTAATGAGGTACTCCATTGCAAACCTTATCTCCCTGATTGCGAACGGGTTGAAGTACTTCTTGTCACCAACGGTGATTAGGTATGGATTGTCCTTGTCGTGAACTGGATTCCAAACCATATCCCAGAATCCACCAATATTAACGTACATGTCAATGTTCTTCTTGTCCTCCTCGCTAAGTCCTGAGAACTTGAATGACGGGAATGAATATAATGATACGTCATAATCTCCCTTAGCAACACCAAGAATTATTGTATTCTCGTTCTGTATACCGTAAAGCTCGATAACGTCAAAGTACGGCTCAAAGTTGTACATTGGCTCTGCGTACTCAGGCTTAACCCACTTGTCAAACTTAACGTACCTAAGGTAGAGGTTCTCCGGTTTGTACACATCAACTATGTATGGACCGTTTGATATGAACATGTGGTTGTGCTGCTTGATAAAGTTGATTATGTCATCGTACTCCTTAATCTCATCCTGCTCATCATAAATGAACTGCTTGATTACATCTGGAATTGGCTTCTCCTTCTTGAGCTTCTCAAGCTCCGCTAAAACATCCTGGGTGTGGCTAGGAGTTAGCATATCAATCTGCTGAACTTCTTCGGTTGACTCACTGAAGGAGTACTTCTTGTTGTGAGCAACTACCTCACTGATTGCGTAGATAAGTTGCCATGGATATGGGGTGTATGGGGTGAAGTACCAGTACTGATACTTCTTGTATGGTGGGAACGTGTAGGTGTGGTAAATTGTGATTACGAAGTGGTTGTCGTCCTCGCTGACAACTTTCAGACCAAGGAGCTTTTGCATTGTCTCTGCGCTCCAGTCAGCCTCATTCTTGTCGTAGTAAGGATCGTTGTCTCCGTCTTGGCTAGTCCACTCCCAGGACCAGTAGAAGCTGTACATCACGTCCGCAACACTAAGCTTGTGACCGTCGTGGAAGTATATCTTCTGGCACTTAAAGGTAACTGCAGTCGGAGCGGTCTCTCCAGCGTAAGCTGCAACCCACTTCTTTGTTGTCGAGTTGAATATTAAAGCATCATCAGGAATTTTTACATTTTCCTCTGCCTTGATTATTGTACACCTGTAGGGGTGATAGTCACCATCAATACCCCAAACGTAGGAACCCTCATCCTGGGCAAGGCTTGCTGCTCTAAGTGAGTACACATCTCTGAAACCTGCTGAACTTGGATTCCATG
The DNA here is from genome assembly GCA_003660485.1 of Thermococci archaeon. Taxonomy (GTDB): domain Archaea; phylum Methanobacteriota_B; class Thermococci; order Thermococcales; family Thermococcaceae; genus Pyrococcus. The sequence continues at coordinate 9,159 of QMUI01000001.1, forward strand.
CACCCATGAAGAGTGAACCCGTTGCTGAGTACATTGCTATCTTAAGAACCTTCTGCTCTTCTGCAGCCACTGGCTTTAGAAGGGGCGTCACTACCATACCAAGAGCAATTAATATTGCCAATATGCCAAGCAATCTCTTCATTGCATATCACCCACCGTGTATCTCTAAAGACACAACAATGCCACCATTGAGGAAGTATGGCATAGTTTTATACATTAAATGCAGTATTTAAGGATTACGACAAATTTTGAAATCCGTTAGATTAATTAGTGATTACAAGAAATTCTAGATCTCAAACCTTAACGTCAATGTAAAAGTTATTTATTTCCGGTTTTCCCAATTTAAAGGAAATATCGGTCGCTAATCAGGCTAAAACCTCAACAAAGAAGGTAAGAAATCCAGAAAAAGCTTAAGAACCCTAAAAATTTTGTTGTAGAGAGGTGTTCAATATGGAGATGGTCATCGCAGGTAAATTTCTTCTCAATGAAAGGATATTTGACGGTTATATAGGCATAGAGGATGGCAAAATATCAAAATTTTCTCTAGGAAAATTAAAAGGTGACAGCGAAATTAAGGCAGGGAAAGGCCAAATAATACTGCCCGGCCTAATAGATGTTCACGTTCATCTAAGGGATTTTGAAGAACATAGAAAGGAAACAATAGGAAGTGGGACAAAGGCAGCGCTTCATGGGGGGATAACAACGGTATTTGATATGCCAAATACAAAACCTCCTGTAATGGACGAAAGAATCCTTAGAATGAGGGAGCTTTTATTTAAAAGAAAAAGCTATGCAGATTATGCCCTTGGCTTCTTACTAGCTGGAAACGAACCTAAGCCGGCTGATTTCTACAAGATATTTATGGGGGCATCAACTGGGGGAATATATTCCAAGAACTTTGAAGAAGATTTCAGGAAAGCCCCAGGGATTGTAAGCGTCCATGCCGAGGATCATGAATTAATTCAGAGACATCCAGAGAGGCCACCAATAGTTGAGGTGACCGCAATAAGAAAAGCTCTGTCAGCGGCTGAAAAGTTGAAGAAGCCCCTACACATATGTCACGTTTCAACAAAAGGAGGCCTTCAGGAGATACTAAGCAAAAAGTTACCCTGGGTCAGCTTTGAAGTAACCCCTCATCACTTATTTCTCACGGAGAAGGACTACGAGAGGAACAAGTTCCTGAAGGTTTACCCCCCATTAAGGAGCGAAGAGGAAAGAAGGTACCTCTGGTCAAGGATAAAAGATATCCCAATAATAGCAAGTGATCACGCCCCACATACACCTGAAGACAAGGAAGCTGGCTCTGCAGGGCTTCCAGGGCTAGAAACTGAAGTCCATTTACTCCTAAATGCAGTTAACAAAGGATTGATAACGTTATGGGACATCGTGAAAAAGATGAGCATAAACCCAGCAAGGATATTTGGGATAAAGAACAAAGGCTGGGGAGAAGGAAAAGATGCAGACATTATAATCGTTGACATGAAGAGGGAGTGGACTGTCAAAGCTGAGAACTTCTACACAAAAGCAGGATGGACCCCCTACGAGGGATGGAGGCTGAAGGGAAAAGTTATAATGACGATCCTAAGGGGAGAGATAGTGATGGAGGAGGATGAGGTAATAGGAAAACCAAGGGGGGAGAGGATTGTTAGAGCGGGTTCAGCTGAGGGAAGTGTGGGAAGTCGCGAGGAACATCAAGGCATTTAGATTTGACAAGAAGTTAGACTTCACCCCAGGACAGTTCATAATGACGTGGCTCCCAGGGAAGGGAGAGAAGCCATTCAGCTTAGCCGATAAAGATCTCATAGTCGTGAAGAAAGTCGGAAAGTTCACAACAGAACTCTTCAAGCTAGAAGAAGGAGATTACATATGGATTAGAGGCCCCTATGGGAATGGATTTTCTCCCGTTGAGGGAAGAGTTGCGCTAGTTGCCGGAGGGATTGGGATTCCTCCAATCTATGCCCTTGCCAAGCATGGTAACCTCGAAGAAAAAATCCTAATCTATGGCGCAAGAAGTAAGGATGAGCTAGCTCTCTTAGATATTGAGAATTACGTTAATGAAGTCATCATAACCACTGATGACGGTTCTCAGGGAATTAAAGGATTTCCCACTGACATTTTAGAAAAGAGAAAGGAAGAATTTACACAGGTGTACGCCTGCGGGCCCGAGATAATGCTGAAGAGGGTTCTGGAGATAATGAACTATAAAAGGGTTCAGATTTCAGCGGAGAGGTACATGAAGTGCGGGATTGGGGTGTGTGGGAGTTGCGCCCTTGGCCCCTACCTAGTCTGTAGGGATGGGCCGGTATTCATGGGAAAGCAACTTAAGAATACGGAATTTGGCCAGTACTCGAGGCTACCTGACGGCAGGAAGGTGAAAATATGAAGAAGTACTCATGGGAAGAGTTCGCGAGGCTCATGGGAGTTGAGCCCCAGGTTCTAGAGAACAAGGAAGCGAGACTATTAAAGAAGTTCGTTGACGAGGTAACATGGCCAACACACTGTAACTACTGTCAAGGCTTAGATTTAAGCAACCCAAATCCAGTCCATCATCCAAGTTACGAATTAACTCCAGCGTGCAACCACGACTGCATATTCTGCTATTCTAACGTTGCCGTAAAGCTAGGAAAGGCACCAAAACCGGGCTACTACGGCTGGGACAATCCCAAGGCCATAACCGTCTCCCAGTATGGAGAACCCCTCTTAAGCCCAAGGATAGTCGAAGTCAACAAGATGCTCAGGAAAAGGTTTCCAGACGCCAGACTGGACCTCCAAACAAACGGTTCCCTTCTTACAAGGGAACTTTGGGAGAAGCTTGATTTTGATGTTGTCATGATAAGCCTCGATGCAGCGACGAGGGAAAAACACAAGATGATAACAAATGCGGACACATTTGATGCCGTTGTTAACGCATTAAAGATAGTTGGTGAGGATAAGAGTGTTGTTTCGGCCGTACGAACGATATTCATGCCTGGGATAAACGACGAAGACATCCCAAAGATCGCGGAGCTGGCGGCATCTCTGGGGATTGACGAGATGTTCCTGCAACCGCTAACAATTCATGAGCTGAACGTTGAGAGACTTAGAAAAGCTGGGCTAGACTTCGAGAGAGCTGAGAGTATTAGGGAATTCCTAAAGGCAGCAATGGAGGCCAAAAAGTACATAGATGTAAGGATAGGTGGTTGCTTATTGGTTCAGCTGAAGCAGATGGATCCACTAACACTCTTCAGCGTTAGAAGGGTCGCTAGGGAAGTTGTCCCTTTAGTAAAGAGGAGCAAACTTGAGCTATAGGGTGATAAAATGCTCAAATGCTCAATCTGCATAAACGACGAGAGGGTAACGAGGATATTCATAATAGATGGAAAACCTATATGCAAAGAATGCAAGGCTTACCTTGAGCATCCGCCAAACAAAGAAAAGATAAGAAGAGAGCTGGAGGAGATAATGAAGAACGTTGACAGAGCAATCGTGGCATATTCTGGGGGCAAAGATTCAACGGTAGCATTGTACCTAGCAAAGGAGCACTACAAAATCTCAGAGCTCAAGGCCGTAATGGTTGATCACGGCTTCATAGCCAAGGAAGCCATCGAAAATGCCAGAAGAGTTGCAGAGTACCTGGGAGTGCCTTTTGAGGTTATAAAGAGGGACTATTCGGATACATTCAGGGATGCCCTGCTTAAGGCAAAGTCGCCTTGCAGAAAGTGCTCCAAAAGAACGATGGAAACCCTTCGAAAGTACGCCCTAAAAAATGGATACAAGTACATAATAACGGGGCACGAGATACCCTTTGGCCACCATCCCTACATGCTTATGAGCGGGGGAGTTATTCAGGTAAGGCTACTCTCTCTAATGACGGAGGAAGAAAGGCTCAAGATTCTCAAAAACCTGCCATTTAAGCTTCCAGAGCTTCCAGGGTACACGAGCAACTGTTTGATCCTGGGGCCAGCATTGGAGAGGTTCTGGGAGAAGCATGGTTATTCCTTCGAGCACAGGAGAATAGCTGCGCTAGTGAGATATGGCCTTTTGGATGAGGAGAAGGCCCTAAAGAAAGTGCAAAGGCCAGAGGTTCCAAAAGAACAAAAGGAATACGTGTACAAGAGACTAGGCCTCGAGCATCTCCTTTAGCTTTTCGAGGGCGACATCTATTACATCCTCAGGCTCTGCCTCTATTTTGCCCCTCGCTAAGTTGTCCGTTCCGCCACCTTTTCCACCAAGTTCCTCCATGACCTTCTTAAGCAATTCCTTCATTGAAACTGGAACCTCCTCGTTTCTCGCGAAGATTACATAGTCATCACTTGCCAAGATAACTATCGTCCCAGGGTTATTCTTAACGAAGTCCACCGCGAACGCCTGAGCATCCTTCATGTCCCAGCTCTCAACAAATGTTACAACGTTATAGTGACCAACTTCCCAGCTCCTGCTAAGCAACGCCTGTTCCTTCCACTTCCAGAGCTCCCTCCTCTGAGCATTAAACTCATCTTCAAGCTTATCAATTGACTTAAGAACTTCTTTAACTCTCTCGGAAAGGGGCGGATTCTTATTTGGCATTAGGTCAAGGGCCTCCCAGTAATCTTTGAGGATCTCATTGAGCTTCTTTATTGCCCTCTCGCCCGCAACGAACTCAATCCTCCAGACACCTTTTGACTTCTTGTAGAAGCGGATAACCTTAAGGAAGCCAACTTCCCTAGTAGACTTAACGTGGGTTCCACCGCATGGGGTTACATCAATATCTCCTATCTTTACTATCCTTATCTTATCCTTGATCTTTGTCACGTGCTTCCTCAAAATTTTGGCGATGTCCTCAGGGAGATACTTATATTCTTTAACAGTAATGGGCAGATCTTCCTGAATTATCTTGTTAGTTTCAAGTTCGGCTCTTTCTATCATGTCCCAGGTTACCTCTCCATTCACCTCTATCTTCGCATAGTCCTCGAAAATATGGAAGCCTGAAGTGTCAAGCTCATACAGCTTCTTTAGGACTGCAGAAAGTATGTGCTGGCCAGTATGGATCTTCATATTCTCGTATCTCCAGTGCCAGTCGAGGTCGAGCTTAACTCTATCCCCTTTTTTAGGTGTTGAACCCTTCAAAGTTCCAAGGTGCCATATCCCGTCCGGCTTCTCGACGGTGTTTTCTACCAAAACTTCAAACTCCTTACCCTTTATCTTTCCCCTATCCCCAGGTTGGCCACCGCCTTCTGGATAAAATATTGTCTTGTCAAGCCTTATTGCAACTCTATCCCCCTCAACCCTTACGTCTTCAACTATCGCCTCAGCCTCCCTCAGATAGGGATCCTCATAATACAGCCTTTCCGTCATAATATACCACCCTCTTCAAGTTGCTCCTTTGAATATTCACTAACCATTAACCTAAGAAGGGTAGCCAGTTCCTTATTGTATTTGTCCTGCATATCTGCGAACTTCCTCAACGCTAAAGCTATGCCCTTGAGTCTTTTTATATCATTTATAAACTGCTCCTGTTCCTTGGAAATTTCGCTGAGCACGTTGCTTATCTCCACTATCACCCCTATATCCCTCCCCAAGATTTCAGTCCCCTCTTTTATTCTGTCCATGACCTCCAAGGCATCCCTCAATGCATCAAGCTGGGACATGACCCTCGAGTTAAAGTCCTTTATCTCTTTAGCTAAATTCATTGTCTGAACTGCCATCCTCCTAATGTCGTCGGCAACTACAGCGAAGCCCCTTCCAGCCTCTCCAGCCCTCGCCGCCTCTATTGATGCATTTAGAGCAACAAGGTTAGTCTGCTTAGCAACGCTCGCAATGGAATCGCTGATCTTTGAGACGTACTCAAGGTTCTGAACTAA
>QMUI01000002.1 GCA_003660485.1 Thermococci archaeon
CATGCCTCCGGGGTTCACCAGATCTTTCGCGAAGAGGCTTGATAGCGTATCTAAGATCGACGTTAAGGAGGCTGAAGAAGGTGATGTAGTTGAGGAAGGAAAGGCCTACGTAGCTCCTGGAGATTACCACATGGAGGTAACTTTGCGAAGTGGGAAACCCGTGATAACCCTGAACAAGAAGCCCAAGATTCATGGAGTTAGACCTGCAGCGGATCCCATGATGATTACCGCAGCTCAAGTGTTTGGCAGAAGGACAGTTGGAGTCGTGATGACTGGGATGGGGAGGGATGGGGCCCAGGGAATTGTGGAAATAAAGAAGAGGGGTGGAATAACGATAGCTCAAGATAAGGAGACATCGATAATCTTCGGAATGCCCAAAGCTGCTATAGAAACTGGAATGGTTGATTACGTAGTCCCCTTGGATAAAATCCCCGAGACAGTGGTTATGGCCGTGAACAAGATACGAGGGGGTGGTGTCGTTGGAAGACCTTTCACAGTATCTAGATGAATTCCTAGCGGATGCGAGAGACAGGATTGACAGTCTTAGTAATGCAATCCTTACCTTAGAGAAAATAGTTAAGGAGGGGGGTAACGAGGAGGAGAAAATGGAGCTAATAAACCAGATATTCAGGGATGCCCACACACTTAAGGGCACCGCTGCTACCATGGGCTTCATGAAGTTGAGTGAGACAGCTCACAAGATGGAGAACCTCTTTGACGCGATAAGGAATGGTCAGGTTGAGCTTACACCCGAGCTAGTTGACCTTGTTCTTGAGTTCCTTGATGCAATTGAGACAATGGTTGATAATATTGAGGAGACAGGTAGCGAGGGAGATATTGACGTTTCAGAATTGTTTGCGAGAGCTGACGAGTTTATGAGTGGTGGGGTTACCGGCGAGAAAGTAGAAAAGAAGGAGGAGACACAAAAAGAGAGAGAGGAGAAGAGAGTTGAAGAAGTCGAGGAGAAACGTGAGGAAAAGCTCCCTACAGGAGGGAAGGTATACCACATCAAGGTTTACTTCCAGAAGGATGCCCCGCTCAAAGGAGTGAGGGCGTTCTTGATTCTCTCTGACTTAGAGGAGAGGGGAGAAGTTCTTTGGACGAACCCTGAGAGGAAGGTCATCGAGGAGGGGAATGCAAATCAAGATGTCATAGAATTTAAGGTCTCAACAGAAGTCCCAAAGGAAGAGCTTGAGAATGTAATAAAGAGACATCCAGAGGTCGAGAAAGTCGAGATACTTGAGGAGGGTGAAGAGAGAGTAGAGGAAGGAGTTGGGAGGGAGTACATAATTAGAGTCTACTTTCAGCCTGACGCTCCCCTTAAGGGCCCAAGAGGATTCTTAATTCTCCAGGATCTTGAGAAAATAGGGACAGTAATTGAGGCTAACCCAAGTAGACAGGATATAGAGAATGGCAACTTTATTGAAAACAAGTACTTCGAAGTGAAACTTAGAACCCAAGAGAACGTTGAGAAGATAAGGGAGATCTTGAAGAAACATCCTGATGTTGTGAACTTTGATATATCTTCTGGAAAAGAAAAAGTGGAGGAGAAGAAAGAAAAAGAAGAAAAGAAACCTGCAGTAGCTCCTCAACCACCTAAGCAACCGAAGAAGCCGCAGAGAATAGAGACTCCTAAGGTTAAAGTCTCGAAGATAATAAAAATCGATGTAAGTCACTTAGATAAGCTGATGAACTTAGTTGGTGAGCTTGTAATCACGAAGGGTAGACTGGAGCAGATAGCCGAAAGGCTTGGTGATAGGGAACTTCTTGAGACCCTTTCCACCCTATCAAGGCTTCTTACTGAGCTGCAGGACGAGATAATGACGATGAGGCTAACACCAATAGCAGAAGTCTTCAATAAATTCCCCAGGATGGTCCGTGAGCTGGCAAGGAAGATGGGTAAGGAAGTTGAGTTCATAATGGAAGGTGCCGACATAGAAGTTGACAGAACGATCTTGGAAAAGCTTGGAGATGCTCTAGTTCACCTACTTAGGAATGCCATTGACCACGGTATAGAACCCCCGGAGGAGAGGGTAGCTAAAGGCAAACCAAGGACTGGTAGAGTTGAGCTGATAGCAAAGAGGGAAAGGAATCACGTAGTTATAATTGTAAGGGACGATGGTAGAGGTATAGACCCTGAGAAGGTCAAGAGAAAGGCAATAGAAAGGGGCTTGATTTCTCCAGAGGAAGCTGCAAGCTTGAGTGACGAGGAGGCAATTAACTTAATCTTTCTCCCTGGGTTCAGCACTGCTGACAAAGTCACTGATGTTTCTGGAAGGGGAGTCGGGATGGACGTCGTTAAGGAAGTCGTGAAGTCAATGAACGGTACAATTAGCGTTCAAACGGAAGTTGGAAAGGGAACTACATTTATCCTCAAGTTGCCAATAAGCATGGCGATAATCCAGGCACTTCTAATTAGGGTACAAAATGAGGTCTATGCAATACCAATCAATAACATTCTTGAGACAATTGAAGTCGATCCCACAATTCTCAAGACTATTGGGGGTAGGCACGTTATAGTCCTGAGAGGTGAGATAATCCCAGTTGTAATGCTGCATGAACTCTTCGGCCTTCCGATACCTGAAGTTGAGAGATTCCCCGCTATAATCGTTGACTATGGGGCACAGAAGGTTGCAATAGGGGTCGATGAGTTGCTCCACAAGAGGGACATCGTAATCAAGAACTTAGGAAAGTTCCTATCAAATATCAGGGGCTTTGCAGGAGCTACAATACTCGGAGATGGAAGTGTAGTTCTCATCATAGACATTGGCGGTCTCCTTGGAGGTGGATATCATGGCTGAAAACTTTGAGGAGTACATTAAGAATTTAGATGAATTCGCCAAAAGTGCATTAGTCGAAACCTTCAACATAGGAGCTTCCCACGCTGCAACTGCATTAAGTCAAATGACGGGGAAAGAGGTCGACGTCTCAGTCCCAAACTTAAGGATAGTGGCCATAAAAACCGTTCCAGAGGTAGTTGGTGAGGACGTTAAGGTTGCGGTATATATAAAACTTGGCAAGGACTTCAGTAGCCATGCCTTCTTCATAGCTGACTATGATGATGCCCTAAAGATGTTCGACATGATGATAGGTAATCCCCCAGGCACTACAAAGGACATGGATGAAATGGTAAAGTCATCTTTCATGGAGATGGGGAATATTCTAATCTCAGCTTTTGCTAATGCCCTCAGTGAATTCCTGGGGATTACGATTGAACAAAGCCCCCCTAACTTGGCAATAGACTTCCTCCCCGCTATTTTGGACGTTGCCTTGGCAGACATAGGGAAGTATTGCGACTACACGATAATCCTCGAAACTAAGATCACGATAAGTGGTGTGGAATTTGAGGAGCATTTTCTCCTTTTCCCGAAGCCTGAAGATATGAAGAGGATCCTTGAGAAGCTGATGGGGGGATTGGTATGAAGAAGAGCGAGTGGTATAAGGACATATTCAGAGAGGCCTCAAACATAGCGATCTCCCATGCCCTAACGGCATTATCACAGATGATTGGCGGGCCAATAGAAGTGAAGCCCCCCGAAGTGGAAATAGTATCAAGAGTTGAATTCCTCAAAAGATTGGCAGAGAGAGGAGTTTCAAACAGCTTCACAGTCATGTTTGACATTACTGAGGGTCTTTCGGGTTTAGCCATACTTCAATTCCCTAAGCAAAGTGCACTAAACATAAGTGCCGTCTTAATGGGTATGGAACCTGGGAGCGTTACGGAACTCGATGATATGGGCAAATCAGCGCTAATGGAAGTAGGTAATATCTTGATATCCGTGTACACAGATATTCTTTCAAATCTCATGGGTGAGTCTGTCTCTTTAAGTCCCCCAAAGCCTGCTGAATCACTTTATGATATAGAGAAGGAATTAGGGAGGCCTGATTTAAGGGATGTTGAGAGTATTATAGTCTTCAAATCTAGCTTTCACAAGCAGGATATTGGCGTTGAGAGCTACTTCTATATTGTACCAACTCCAGAATCCTTCACTAAGCTCGTGAAGAAACTAGAAAGCCAGGTAATCGAAGAGGTTGAGAAGCAATGATGCAGGAGATTAAGGTTGGGATTGGAGATTATGCAGTAGGAAAAGGTAGGGGAATAATAAGCACGTACGGGTTAGGTAGCTGTGTAGGAATTACCCTATACGATAAGGTGACTAAGGTTGGTGGATTGCTCCACGCTCTCCTCCCTGAGGCCTCCAGATATGGAGGGAGAGGTAATCCAGCGAAGTACGTTGATACTGGGCTACAATTACTACTTAAAGATGTTCTTAAGCTCGGAGCTTCAAAATTCAGACTTGAAGCTAAGCTCTTTGGAGGGGCTCACATGTTTGAGAACGTTAGGAGCGAAGAATTAAAGATCGGAGAAAAGAACATTGAAGTTGCAAAGCGAGAGCTAAAGAGGCTCGGAATAAGGCTTGTGGCTGAAGATACGGGAGGAAAGGGGGGTAGAACAATCTATCTAGATTTATCCACAGGAAAGGTTCGAATGAGAAAAGTCTTGGAAGGTAGGGTTATCGAGAAAGTCTACTAGGAGGTGGAAAAATGGAATTCAAAAAGAAAATTGTTGGAATTGTCATAGTGGCACTGTTCCTAATAACAGTAATATCCAGTGGTATTATGATATATACAGGAAGTAGTATGACTAGCTTAATTCAAGAGAAGATGACGCCTGTTATCCAGCAACAAGCAAAAGATGCTGCAATGGCAACAGCAGAGGCTGTCGCGAAGGATTTTGATGGATTCTTTGGAGAAGTCGAGGCTCTTGGAGATGTGGCTAAAGGAGCAGTATTTGCATCACTACAACAAATGGAGGAGTTTTACAATATTGAATTTGGAGGTCTTGGGTACGATAAAGTCCTGAAACCCATTTTGTTAGATCATTTTAAACTAATTAAGGATGCTGAACCTAAATTGGTCTATGTTTACTTTGGTGACATAAATGGAAATATGTATATGTACCCTGAAGCATCCCTTCCTGAGGGTTATGACCCCAGAGTAAGACCCTGGTACAAAGCCGCTGTCGAAGCTAAGAAGCCCGTGTGGAGTGAACCATATAGGGACGCCAGTACTGGAAAGTGGGTGATAACCTATGCTATCCCAGTTTATAGGGATGACAAACTCCTTGGAGTAATCGGGTTGGACGTTTTCATTGACACACTTGTTGAAACAATAAAACAGGTTAAGGTAGGCCAGACGGGATATGTATATGTCGTTGGTGAAGACGGGACTATATACATGCATCCAAAGGAAGAGTACATAATGAAGTTAAACGTTTTCAAGGAACCTAGTCTAAAACCTGTTGCTGAGATTATCAAAAGTGGGAAAGACAAGGGGGTAGTTGTCTATACATTTGAAGGTATTGAAGCAGTTGCTGCTGGAGTTAATATAAAGTCAACATGGTGGTATGTGTTTGCTAAGGTTCCTGTGAATGAAATTAGCCAGGCAGTGATAACAGTAATCAAAGATACTCAGAAGGCTACACAAAAAACTGCTCTAATGCTTACTGGAATAATACTCTTAATATCCTTAGTGATGATAGTCATTTCATACAGACTGATTACAAGCTCTATGAAGCCGCTTGAACAGCTCAGAGCTATTGCACAAGCATTAGCAGATGGTAAGTTAAGTGAAGTCAGAGAAAGACTTGCCAAGATAAGGTATTTAGAGAATGACGAGATAGGAGCCCTCATAAGGGCGTTTGAGGCTGTAGGCAAAGATATGATCGGTGCTTTGCAAGCAATAAGCAAAAGGCTTGAGAGATTAGCTGAGGGTGACTTGAGCAACGGTCTAAGTGTTGAGGCTAAGGGTGAGCTTAGGGGGATAATAGAGGACGTTAAGAGTGTAACCGAGAAGCTTAAGGAAACTATGGGTGCTCTCGTTGAAATGACGAACGAACTCGAGAAGAAGGCGAACGTTCTTGCCCAGGTAGCTAATGACGTTACCGAGGCTATTAACCAAGTCACGGAGGCTATTCAGCAGGTTAGCACAGAGGCCCAGAGGCAACAGGAAACGATCAACGAGATTACAGAGGGTGTTAGGTTAATGTCTCAAGTTAGCGAAGAAAATGTCAGGGCAATGGATGAGTTCGAGGCGGCGGTTAATGAAGTTGTTAACATAGCCAACGAAGGAAGTAAGAAGGGTGATGAGGCATTACAGAGAATCGCGGACATTCAAGAGATGATGAGTGCCATAGAAGAGTCGGTAAGTAAGGTCGCGGAGATGAGTAGAAACATTGAGGAGATTACTAACGTCATCACGAATATAGCAGAGCAAACTAACCTACTTGCATTGAACGCAGCAATTGAAGCTGCAAGAGCCGGTGAAGCTGGAAGGGGATTTGCAGTTGTTGCCCAAGAGATTAGAAAGCTAGCTGAAGAGAGCAAGCAGGCTGCTGACAATATTAAGAACATAATTGATCAGATAACGGATGAGATAAGAGAGGCTGTTGAAACCACTAAGAAGGGAGTGCAGGTTATAGGGGAGTCCTCTGACACTCTTAAGGATTCTATAAGCTACCTCAGCCACATAGCCGAACTACTACAGGAGACAAGTGAAAGGATGAGCAATGTTAAATCTCAGATCCTTAGAACCCAAGAAGAAGTTGAAAAGGCCCTTAGGGCCCTTGAAAACCTCGCTGCGAGTGCTGAAGAGACTACAGCTAGTGCTGAAGAGGTTAGTTCTGCAATGGAGGAACAGACTGCTGCCAGTGAAGAGCTAAGAAGGGCATCCCAAGATCTTAAGGATATTGTTGAGAGGTTGGAGAAGGTTATATCTAAGTTCAAGCTTTAGTCCTCTTTCATCAAAATTTTTAGGGGGGTGAGGGTTATGGACGTCCTGACAATAATCCTCATGGTGATTGTGGTTGTAGTGGCAGTGCTACTTTCCTCAATGATAGTCTCTAGTATGCTCTCGAAGCAAATGAGGACAATTCAGGCAATGATAGCCACTAGCACTTTAGAAACTCCAACAAAAGAAGTAACGCAGGTTAAAACCTCAGAGGGCAGGAAGGCTGAGGAAAGCTTTGAGAAAGAAAGGAAGAAAGTATTCCAGGGAGTTAATGAGGAGGAGATACTCAAGAAGCTTAAGCAGGTTATAAATGAAAAGGTGCAGAACGTCCTTAGCGAAGCCAAAAAGAAGAAAGAGAGGCTACTCATGCTACTTGACGTTGCGAGGGGTTATGCCTTGGGGTTCATAAGCGAGGAAGAGTACAATGCCTTCCTGATGAAGGTTCTCTCCGAGCTGGATGAATTCAAGAGGCTTTGGTTAGCAAGGTTCCCCTCCCAAAATGATAGGGATAAGTTGAATCAGATGATAGGGTACGTTGCCAGAACGAAGTTGCCAATTGAAGTTAGAGAGAAAGGCAAAGAGGGAAAAATAAAACTTTCTCCCGATGAGGCTCTCATAAGGATAACCTCGAACATCAATAGTGCTCTCTCGATATTAGATGACCTTATAAGGAAGAGAGGTGAGAACCCAGCCGTGACGTCACTTGAGATTCAGTTAAGCCAGGAGGTTGAAAAGTTAAGAAAGAAAGTTGAACAGTTAGAAGCGAGGCTCCAAGAGCTAGAGGCCCTCTAATGGGGGCACACCAATGGCGATAGCAGAAACTAGAGTTAAAGTGGCTATTCAGTCATCTTGGAAGAGCTTGAGGGGGGTTAGTTGGAGGGATGCTATTGCTCAGCTGGACTCGGATAGGTTAGTTATTAAGTACCTAAGGATGGGAGAGGTAGTTGGTGAGGATAGCTTTCCATTCTCAGCTCTTAGTGACATTAGCGTGAGGATTCCAGATGAAGTTAAACTGAACCCTGAGAAGGAGCATTTTGGAATGAAGTTTTACATCCCAACGAGGGGTGAGATACTCCTCATACTGACGATAGAGGAGAATCTCCTGATATATGATGAGAAAAAGTTCCTTGACTTTATTCACAAGATATTTGAGACTTTAATCAATGGAAAGCCCGCCATGATACAACTTGCGAGAATCGTTGGTGGAGCTATAAACATGGAATCTAAGTGGCAGAAAGGTTGGCTTAGAGTAGTTAAAGTAAAATCTGCGAGAACTCAAAAGACTGAGAGGAGTGTTGTGGTCATAACCGAGGATAAGAAACCGATCTCAATATTCTCGGATATTGAAGACATAGAAGTAGAGGAAGTTGATATGGATGGTAGAAAGGTCAAGGCCTGGAAAATAAGGCACTACTATATAAATCAGAGTGTTACCTCCTACCTATATATCCCAGAAAAGCAGACCCAACTCTTCGTCCTGAGGTATTTATTAAAGTATAACCCAGGAACAATGGAGTTCATAATGAAAATAGCTGATGACTTTCCAGCTTTAAAAGCGGAGTTTCAGGAGTTCATGGAGAGGGAGTTAAGGGAGTTAGAGGCCCTGGACGAAATGGAGAAGCAGATACTTGTTGCATTGTACTCTGGTATAGATCCCCTTGAGCTACATCAATTCCTGGGTGTTAGTGAGAAGGAGATTGAGGAAATATATGACAGGATGATAGATAAGGGGCTCCTGAAAATTGTGATGATAAGGAAAGTGGTTGATTTAACTAATGAGGGAAGGAGGCTTGTGAATAAGTTGCTTAAGTACGGACTTGTTTCAATGTGAGGAGTAGGTTCATTATCGTGGGTGTTGTTATTTCTATAGTCCTCTTTATTATCCCCACTATAGGCATTTTCTCAACCCTAAAGATACCCGCCCCTTCCCTGGGCTCTGCTTTAACGACGGTTGTTGCTATTCTCTCTAGTTCTGGGAGTGGATCCAACGGTAGCCTTTTCGTTACACTAGTGTCCATAATATATATCACAATAGTATTTTCGTGTCCTAATGACTTCTGAATTTCCACAATTATTTGATAAAAGTCATTATACTTCGAGAGGAGAGCCATTAACCTTTCGCATCCTACGACTAAGACGATAATTTCCTTTTTCTTCTCCCTTAGATAATCTTCAAGAACTTCCCTATATCTCTTCACGTAGAGTATATGTTCTCCTGCTACGCCAACCCTTTTTATTACCTTTCCAATGTTAATCGTTCCTCCAACTTTTACAACTGGGATATCACTAAATGCATCCTTAAATCCAAATATCCTAAGGTGCTCCGACAGCACGTGTAGCGTGTCAAGCATGTCGACTATAACCAGTTCCTTCCCTCTGAGCTCCGAATATTTCTTTAGCAATATTGCAAAGAATTCTGGGCCATAGGAGCTTGATTCTGCTTTCATAACCACTACTTCTCCCAGATTAAGGTTATCAAGTAAATTAAAGAGCTCATTCATTGACTCCATAAGAATCCCCGAAAAACCTAAAGGTAAAAGATATATTTAAGTTTTCTCAATAATTGCAATAACTATTGAATTCACATTCGTTCCCGTGGGTCCAGTGAATAATAGAGCTCCAACTCTCTTGAGGGCTTCATACGCATTATGAGAGAATAAATATTCTTCAACGTCAATTCCTTCGCTTCTTAGCTTTTCATAAGTTTTCCCATCCACTATCCCCCCAGCGGCGTCCGTCGGCCCGTCGGTTCCATCCGTATCAAAGGCAACCAACGTGACATTGAGCCCCCTTATTTTTCTTGATGCGCTAAGTGCTATCTCCTGGTTTGGGCCCCCCTTACCGCTTTCTCCCTTAATTGTCACTGTCGTCTCCCCTCCGAATACTAAAACCACCGGCGGTCTAAATGGTCTTCCCCTCTCAGCTATCTCCTTCGCTATTGAAGCTATGAAAATACCTACCTCCCTAGCTTCACCTTCTAGAACAGTGGTTAGTATGTAGGCATCAAAACCTTTCTCCCTGGCTTTCTTGACTATTGCCTCGCAGGATTTAGAATTACTAGCTATTAGGAAGTTATAAATATTTGGAAGATCTTCTTTTAGTGTTTCATCAATCTCCCCCTTTATGCCTTTTTCTATAACAGCTCTGACGCTCTCTGGCACTTTCTCCCATATTCCATATAGATCAAGAATTCTCTTCGCATCTTTGAAAGTTGTTGGATCTTTAACCGTTGGTCCAGATGCTATTGCCTCCAGGTTATCTCCCACGACATCCGATATTATCAGGGCGATCCCTATTCCTTTAATTCTCTTTGCAAGCTTTCCACCTTTAACTTTGGAGATATGCTTCCTAACCGTGTTTATCTCATGTATTGTTGCCCCACTCGTTATTAAGAGCTCATTTGTTCTCTTTAGATCTTCAAGCGTTATTCCATCTTCCGGAAGCTCAAATAGGGCTGAGCCCCCTCCCGAGATTAATACAAAAATAATATCATCTTTGCTTGTCTTCTCTAAGATCCTCAAGGCTTCTTCTGCTCCTTTAATTGAGTTTTCATCCGGGATAGGATGGCCAGCTTCTATCACCCTGATTTTCTTTAAGGGTCTTCCATAGCCATACTTGGTTACAGCTACTCCGTCTTCAACTTCAACGATTTCTTCTATGGCCCTTGCCATCTCGCAAGCGGCTTTTCCAAAGGCTATAACATAAATGCCTCCTTTAACTAAGAACTCTTTTCCATCCACTATTATTTTATTCCCCTGAACTTTTACGACTCTTTTCACGGCTTTGTATGGATCCGCTGCATTTATTGCTTCTTTAACGAGCTCTAGGGCAAATTCCTTCATAATGTCACCTCCTAATCTACGAATGCCTTCCCTCCAATTAGCTCCCTGATTTCACTCGTTGCATCTGAATAAATCCTTTTGAAAGTGACCCTCCACATACCATTGTTCAGCTCTTCTATATCCACGATCTCTATATTTAATCCAAGTTTCTCAAAGTGAGTGACCATTTTATAGGCCGTTTCGATTTTCTTAACCCTAATTTTGAATATTTCTGCGATATCATCCCCCTGTTCTACATCTAATATGCTTTCAACCAGAGGCTGAAGTAGAGCCATTCCCAAGTCTTCGGCGAGCTTTCTCAACTCCTCGCCTTTGATTCTCTTCTCTGCCACGTAGAAGGCGAGCCTAGAAATCCTACTTGTGAAATATCCTGGAGATAGTTCATAAAAAACCCTGGCCCCGATCCTTACATCGTTGATGTTTGCAAATGGTGTAACGTATTTGACTATCTTCTTCATGTCGGGACTTTTCATGACTATGCCTTCCCTTCCTTCCCTGCTTAGCTTTTCTATTAGCTCGTGCAACTCTCCTAAGTCATTTCGCGTGAACTTTCCGAACACTTCCACATGTGGAATTTCGTATTCTTCTGCGAGCCTTAATCTTTCTTCTACAGGCAAGCTCTTTCCGGTGATCTTCTCTTGAATGTCGAACAGGAAAAATTCTATATCCTCCTTAACATAAGGGGGTCCCTCAACGAGATATGGACTCTCCGGCCCGGCCATTTCTCCAACAAGAACTAGGTTCGGATGATCCTTGAAGAACTCCTGGGGCACGAAATCTGTAATTCTTTCTGTTGTAAATGGACATATGAAGCCACCTCTGGTTATTGCAACTATCCTATCCATTACTTTGGCAACCCTCACGTTGTAACCATCAACCTTCTCTTCCACGTAGAATTCCCTATTTCTAAACGCTCTCCTTATTCCTTCTTCCAAGTTTACAACCCTCTTTATGTGTGGGAATCCGAGAATTATCTCTTCTTCATTGAAAACAACGGTACCTCTTCTGAGTTTCCCCGCTGAATCTTTAAATCTTAAATATCTAATCCCCTCGAACTCATCTTCGACTATACCTCCCTTTGTCTCTAAAGTTTCTATCCTATCCTGCGGGACTCCAAGCTTCAAAAGGATCTCCTTAAATTTGGTACTAACCACATATCTCCACCAGGTAAAGTTATCCTTCAAGGTATTTTAACTTAAACTATAAACTGCAAAAGTTTTATTAATATAGCTAGGTTTATAAATAAGGAGAATTTGTAGGAGGTGCTAAAATGTTTGAGGAGATAAACGATTTTGAAACAGCGTTTAGGAAGTTGCTTGATGATGTTCTTGACTTTGATATCCAAAATCCTCTAAAGGACGTAAAAAAGGTTCTCTGTATAGAACCCCATCCGGACGACTGTGCCATAGGAATGGGCGGAACAATTAAGAGGTTAGCAGACAGGGGAGTTGAGGTAATTTACCTCTGCATGACCGATGGTTACATGGGGACTACTGATGAAACAATGACGGGACACGAGCTGGCTCAAATTAGGAGAAAGGAGGAAGAAGAGAGTGCTAAAATATTGGGCGTGAAAAAGATTTATTGGCTAAACTACAGGGATACTGAACTTCCATATACGAGGGAGGTTAGGAAGGATATAGTTAGAATCATTAGGAAAGAGAAACCTGATGGGGTGTTCCTTCCAGATCCCTGGTTACCATATGAGGCTCACCCTGATCATAGAACAACTGGTTTCTTGGCTTTAGATGCAGTGGCTTTCTCTCAGCTCCCGAACTTCTCAAATATAGATCTTGACATGGGGTTAAGGCCTCATTCAGTATCATTTGTAGCCCTTTACTACACCCACAAACCCAATTACTTCGTTGATATTACCGACATCATGGATCTAAAGCTCAAGGCCATTAGGGTTCATAGAAGTCAGTTCCCCGAGGATATTTGGGAAATTTGGGAGCCCTTCCTTAGAACGGTGGCCCTCTATTATGGACAAAAGGCAGGTGTCAAGTATGCAGAAGGGTTCAGAATAATGCCCAGCCTATTCTATCACATCACACCCTTCGCTGAGCTCATATGAGCTCCTTTTCTACCATTAATTCTACCTCTTTTATGAATTTCTCCAGTGGCATTGTATCAAGCCCAAACCTTCTAATCGGATCGTACCTCTTTGCATCATCTGCTATTAAAAGGCTGCCCGTTTGGATCGCAGTTGCCGCTGTTAATATATCCTCAATATCCATGATTATTCCTTTTCTGAGTAAGTTTGCCTCGATTTGGGCTGCTTTAATTATTATGTCCTCAGTTAGTGGGATTATTGTATATATATCTTTTAATATGTCAAATTCAAGCTCGATGTTCTTCTTAAGGTATGCCCTCGCCGTTAAATACCTGTATATTGTGATTATTGAAATGTTGACGTTGAACTTTGCTAGGGTTATCTCAAGTAACCTTTTCCTGCTCTTTGAGTGCATCTTCAGAAGAGCAGCGCTATCAAAAGTAATTTCAGGGGGCAACGGCATGTTTCAACTCTCCTTCTTCTTTTTAATGATATTAATTAAGGTTTCAGCTTCATCATCACTCATTACGACCTTGTCCACCTTTTTATCGAGTTCAACCAAATGCCATGTTTCTATTAGCTTTTGTAGTACTTCATCGTACGACCTTGCTTCAAGTTTATCCTTGAGCATTTTAATTTTCTTCCAAGTACTCTCGTCAACGGCTATCGTCTTCATTCTATCCCCTCCCTAACGACTTTCTTATAAGTTTCAACGCTCCTTCTTCTTGGTATCCTCTTCTTTGTTATCAAGCCAACTTCGTAAAGCCCGAATCTTATTTTAAGTCCCATCGCCCACTCGTAATTATCCGTCAAGGCCCAATGGAAGTATCCGCCGACTTTTATTCCGTTCTCGATGAGGTTTTTGACTTCTCCAATATAATCCACTATATATCTTGGCCTCAGGATGTCCTTAGAGTCGGCAATCCCTTTTGCCGTTATGAAGATGTTCTTGCAGTATTCGTATGCCTCTGCCGTGGAATCATATAGGCCTTGAGGAAATACTTCCCATCCAAAGTCGCTTGTTGGGTTATTATCTGGGGAGACGCTGTTTGGATTCCCTGAATATCCATAGCCTTCGGCTCCAACGAATGTAACAAGTGGCAATTCTTCGTACTTAGGTTCCACGTACCTTACGACTTCCCTTGTGTAGTAGTTGTTCCCTATCCAATCGTTCCTCTTTAAGTGTGCTACCTTGACGTATTCCCCGGATATCTCAATGTCAAGTCTTCCTCTGTTTACGGCCTCTAAGAATATCCTATTGTGGAAGAGGTCATAATTCTCAGCGGCTTTTTGGTCTTTCGGGTTGTTTGGATCGAGGGGATAGGCTGGTATTATATTTAGAATTATCCCAACGGGTTTCTTGGAGAACTTCTTAATAGAATCATAGGCTCTCGCATGCGCTATTACTTGATTCAGGATTACCTTTTTTGCTGCCGTTGGGTTGAGTATTCCTGGGGGCCATCCAACGTATGGGCCCAAATATCCTAATTCGGCCGTTACCATAGGTTCGTCAAAAGTTGCCCAATAATCTACGTACTCATCGAACTTCCAAGCAATATAAGCGACGAACTTAGCGAACTCTATTATTGCTCTCTCATCTACCCATCCCTTAGCTCTGGCCTTCTCTATATTTGCCCTGACCTCGAGGGGATCGTGAAGCCATATTGGATTAGTCTGATGATTCAAAGTAACGAATGTTGTGAATCCTAACTTCTTTAGGTTTCTAAGGACGTCTAAATAGTGTTGAACTTCCCTCTTATTTGCTAATTCATCAAGTTGTTGCAGGTGCTCTCTCTTTATCTTAACCTTCTTTATGAATCCATAACCATCTTGTTCAACACTTACTTCAACGTTAAAGGTGGGGCAGGGAAATATTCTGCTCCATTCTATCGTCAATTGGTAGGCGTTTAAACCAAGATCCTTGGCGAGTCTATGATCGATTTCGTATAAATCGTAATTGTTAATCCCCTCTTCAGGTAGATCTCCACTAACTAATTCATTTTTAATGTTGTAAGGGTCAC
>QMUI01000003.1 GCA_003660485.1 Thermococci archaeon
CATGTGTCTAATCCCGAAGGAGTATACGGGCTTGAACTTTGCAGCAATCTTAATTCTTAATGCCGCAGTTGCAATTCCACTTGCTTGACTCAACATTCCCAATAAGGCCGTCTCGTAAATCCCGAAATCCTCATAGTAGCCCTCAATTTGAAGAACGGGCTCATATGGATGGAATATTGTTCCTTCTGGCATCGCGTAAACGTTCACGGGCAATCCTTCGAGGAGCTTCGCAACTTCTTCAACTCCAACGAGAACTCCCCACTTCCAGTTCTTTGGGAGTGACGTGGTTGTTACATCTGCAAAAACTTTCTTGTGAATGTTCTTCGCCTCAAGGATCTTCTTTGTCCTTATGAAGTATATATCCGTTGTCTTTCCGGCCTTTATATCTTCTTCGCTGGCTATGTAGAACTTCATGACCACCACCACAATAAATATCCTCAGGAACCTTTAAGACTTCCCACACCCATGCATGATCAATGATAGTAGTTTCAACTAGAAGGGGATCAACAAAAAGAATAGCTGAGGCTATTGCTGAAGGTCTGGGGGATATTGTAGTAGATCTCAGAAAAGAGTGGCCGGAGGAGTTGGAGGATTTCATAGTCCTCGGAACCCCGATATATTACGAAAAGCCCCTGCCTGAAGTCTTGGAGTTCATTCGGAGGAATGATGGCCTAAAAGGGAAGGTAGTTGCAGTGTTTGTGGTTTGCATGGCTGATATCTTTGGAGTGCTGGGGAAGAGGTATGCGGAGTTTAGGTACCTCAACCTCGTTAAGAGGGGGATTAAAGGTGATATCATTGATGAGAGGATCTTTAGGGGATGGATAAGGAAGGAAAACTCCAGGACAATTAAGGAGGCCTATTCCTGGGGCCGTGAGCTAGCCGAAATATTCGGAGGAAAAAGAAAGCTAATACCTACGTTTCGTATTGAGAATAGCAGAGCCGAGGAAGAGAACCCCAAAGCTAAGCCAGCTAAATGAACTAGGAAAGGTGTGCTATCTTCCTTTGTCGAAGATCTTTGAAGATGAGCCAAGGGATTTTATGGAGGCCATTGGGAGGGCTTTATTGAAAGAGGTACATAGTGGAGGACCTGCTCGTTAGGTATTCCCAGGAGTAGCTGAGGAAAGCCCAGTGTCAAAAGTCCATAATGTTTAGATAACCCTAACCTTATTATATACTTTAGGTGATCCCATGAAGCCACTCCATGAGCTCATCTCGCTCTCCGGGAAGACTGCCCTAATAACAGGTGCGGCCTCGGGAATAGGTAAAGCAACAGCCTTCAGGTTTGCCGAGGCTGGAGCTGACTTATACCTTTCGGACATAAACGAAGAGGGTCTTAACCTCGTCAGGGAGAGAATTCAGGAGAAATTCAGTGTCAATGTTGAAACATTCAGGATTGACCTGTCAAAGAAACAAGAGATAGACCTCCTCTGGGAGCAGCTTAAAGGTAGGGAGCCAGATGTCCTCGTGAACAATGCGGGAGTTTACTGGTTTAAGGACTTCCTTGAGGTTGATGAAGCCTTTTACAGGAAGGTCATGGCGATAAACCTTGACTCCGTCTTCTGGATGTGCCAGCACTTCGTGAGAAGGAGGAAGGAGCGTGGGGGAGTGATAGTAAATGTCAGCTCAATAGAGGCCTTCCTCCCATTTGCCAAGGGCTTGGTTCACTATGATGCCTCAAAGCTCGGCGTTGTAGCATTAACAAGGGCAATAGCCAGAGAGTACGGGAAGAAGATAAGGGCGAACGTCGTTGTTCCGGGAGGAATAGAGACTGAAGGAGTAAAAAGGCTGAAGAAAGAGGCAATAATGAAGTTTGACATGGAGAAGATTGCGATCTCCTTCAACTTCAACGCAAGGCTTCCAATGGGAAGGTTTGGAGATCCCGATGAAGTAGCTAGAGTTATCCTGTTCCTCGCAAGCGATCTGGCGAGCTACGTCAACGGGGCAATAATTCCGGTCGATGGTGGGTTTCTATCCACGTGAATAGTATATTCCTCCGACGGTTTCGTTGTTCCATACTGCGAATATCTTCCACTCATTATCTCCTGTTTTCTCCACGAAGACTTCAACCTCAACCCCCAGCGTGAAAATAGTTCCTAGCCTTGTCCTGTTCTTTATTTCGCTAAATTTGAGTTGATAATCTGCTTTAGTTTTCCTTAATGGCTTTTTTATCGTAATATTTCCGGAGTAAACCTTTCCATCGTAAACAATGCCAATCGAAGGGATAGTGTTTGATGTGACAATTGTACCATTGAGTACTGGACTGAAATCCACTCGTAACTTTATAGACTCGGGAACCTTGGGGAATTTCAATACGTACACTCTAAATCCAGCTCCACTATATCCTTCCTTTGCGGCGATATCTATCTGTTCAATTATTATATTGGCTAAAAGTTCTTCGACTTCTTTTGCAATATTTACTGGAACCAAGATAGTTACATTATATTCGGAGTTATTCACATACACCCAGATTTTATCGAGCTTAGTAGTCGTTAGTTGCTGTGTAGTAGTATTTTCCGGGGTGGTGTGAGTCATAGTTGGAGTTTCAGTTGAGATGCACCCGCTAAACCCTACAACTAACATAAATAATATAGCAAGTACCTCTATTTTCATTGATGCCCCTCAGATCATGATAAGTTACTTTAATTTAAACTTTTCGTTGTAAATTGTTGTAAAGCAAACACTTTAAAGCTAATGCTTAACTTGGGCTGAGAGGTGTTCCAATGGGTGAGTTTGAGAAAGCCATGGAGGAGATCGTGAGGATCCTTTTACGTGGCGAGATTAAGGATAGAGAGGAGTTAAACAAGCTCAAGATAGAGGTGTCTAGGAAGTATCACCTTCCACGCTTACCTAGGAACTCTGAAATCTGGAGGGCACTTCCTAAAGATAGAAGGGAGGAGTTCAGGGATCTCCTAAAGAAGAAGCCCACTAGAACTATCAGCGGAGTTGCTGTAGTTGCCATGATGACAAAGCCCTTCCCATGTCCCCATGGACGCTGTATCTACTGTCCTGGAGGCCCTGCCGTGGGCTCTCCCCAGAGCTACACCGGAAAGGAGCCATCGGCCTTGAGGGCTGCCCAGTACGGCTATCATCCGTACATAATCATGATGGCGAGGCTCAAGCAGCTTTACGACATCGGTCATCCAATTGATAAGGTCGAGGTGATAATCCAGGGAGGAACTTTCCCTGCCGTTGACTTGGACTATCAGGAGTGGTTCATCAAGTGCGCCTTTAAGGCGATGAACGACTTCCCCTACTTTAAGGATATAGAGAACCTTGAGGAGAAGCTTGTAAGGCTTATCCTTCAGAAAGACAAGTCCGTATTTGAAGAGGACCCTAAGTTTAAGAAGGCCTGGGAGAGGACTCATAGGAAGCCCTACTACTATCTTGAGGATGAGCAGAGGAAGAACGAGAAGGCCAAAGTTAGGATGGTTGGCTTAACTATCGAAACCAGGCCAGATTGGGCCTTCGAGAGGCAAATAGACAGAATGCTCGCCTTTGGAACGACGAGGGTTGAGCTTGGAGTGCAGACTATATTCAACTTCATCCATGAGAGGACGAGGAGGGGTCACGGAGTTGAAGAGATAGAAGGCTACACAGCTGTTGAGGGATGCTGGGTTGAAGATTAACTACCACATAATGCCAGGCCTTCCTGGGAGCAACTTTGAGAGGGATCTATACACCTTTAAAACGATCTTTGAGGATCCAAGGTTCAGGCCTGACATGTTGAAAATTTATCCAACGCTTGTTACTAGGGATGCTCCCCTGTACGCTTGGTACAAGGCCGGCCTTTACAGGCCCTACACAACCCAGGAAGCCCTTGAGCTCTTAGTCGAGGCCTATAAGATCTTCCCAAAGTGGGTCAGGGTCATGAGGATCCAGAGGGATATCCCTGCTCATCTGATAGTTGCTGGGGTTAAGCACTCCAACCTCGGGCAGCTCGTCTTTGAGGAACTAGTTAGGAGGGGAATAAGGCCGAGAGAGATAAGGTTCAGGGAAGTTGGGCATCAGATGCAAAAGTTCGGGAAGATTCCCGAGGTAGAGCACATCAAGCTGCTGAGGGAAGATTACGAGGCGGCAGGCGGAACGGAGATATTCCTCAGCTTTGAGGACGTAAAGAACGACATCCTCATTGGCTTCCTCCGCCTGAGGATCCCGAGCGAAAAGGCTCACAGAAAGGAGATAAACTGCTGTCCCTCAGCCATAGTCAGGGAGCTCCACGTTTATGGTCCTCTGGTTCCAATAGGGGAGAAGCCCAAGTACGAGTGGCAACACAGGGGCTACGGCAGGGAGCTGTTGGCTGAGGCTGAGAGGATAGCGAGGGAAGAGTTCGATGCGAAGAAGATTCTCGTGATAAGCGGGGTTGGAGTTAGGGAGTACTACCGTAGGTTCGGCTACAGGAAGGATGGGCCCTACGTGAGCAAGAGGCTCGACAGGGCTTACGCGGACTACGGAAAGAGCGATAAGTTTGATGCCCACCTTAACACTTGATATATCTAGAAAAGGTGATAAACCCAGGAACGAATCCTAAGTGGTGCTCGGTATGGAGTTCAAGCATGATAGTGAAACGGTTAATGAGGCCATTGGAATTCCAGAATGGAAGGCTAAAGAGATAAAGATGTTCGTAACAAAGCAGATCCTCCTTCTCTTGGAGGGGAAGCTTGACAGCGTTAGTAGGATAATGGAGATGATAGATTCGAAGTACAAGGAGAGAAATGAATTTGGCTATGCAATGTTCCTCCTGGGGCAGGGGTTGATGATAGTCGCTCAAGAAAAGGTTAGGGAGGATAGGGCTTGAGGTTCAGGCCTAAGCCATTCCTTAAGCCTGTTAAGTTCAAGTGCCTCTTTTGCCTAGACTGTTGCAGGGGTAGGCATGTTTATCTAACCTACAAGGACATTGAGAGGCTAATTAAAGCTGGCTACGATCCCCAGAGATTCTTAACTTTTTCAATAGAGAATGGGAAGATAAGGTTCGTCCTATCGGTTAGGGAGTGGGATCTTGGTTGTATCTTCCACGATCCCGAGACGGGGAAGTGTAAAGTTCACCCACACAGGCCCCTTATCTGTAGGATCTACCCATTTATGGTGTCAAGGAAGCCCCTTGGAGTTGAAGGTGAAGAGCCTGTAGAGGTTAATGGAGTAAAATATTGGCTCTATTACGATGAGAGTTGCCCAGGAATAAATGCCGAAGATGGAGAGGATGTGATAACCCCTGAAGAGATCCTCGAACTGGGCACAAAATTTGAAGAAGAGCTAGAGCGCACTAATCTTGATTCCGTCATGAATGTGCTCTAATTTAAGCCCAGGATTTAGTGCATATAATCTTTTCCTAGCATCTTCTAAGAGGTAGATTTCTCTGATCATACCAGAATCCTTTAAAACCTTCAAGGCGTGGCGAACGGTTCTTTCAGAAAGGTTCGTTGCTTTTGCCAGCTCTTTAGAAGACATTGGTCTCTCTAACGCTTGAAGTACTAGAATGGCAGACCTTGGGAGTTTAGCAAAGTCGATCCCTCCTCATGGTGAAACCCCTCCATGGGTTGGAGTATCACCTTTAAAGTTTTTTCTGATCCGGCATCGACATTTTATTAGTGAAAAGGAATCATGAATTATTATATTACATTGTGCCGACCCCAGTTTTTGCATCTCCTATTTACTATGAGGCAGTTAATGGTAACATATACAAAGTTAACATGACAACCGGAGAAAGGGAGAGAATCTACCTGTTTGGGGTTAGTTGGTTTGGTTTTGAGCTTAAGGATCACATCGTTTATGGCTTAAACGTCAGAAACTGGAAAGATATCCTCAAAGACGTTAAGAGGCTTGGTTTTAATGCTATTAGGCTTCCCTTCTGTAGTGAAACCATTCACGGTGCGATGCCCAATCCTAACATGATAAACTATGAGTTAAACCCTGATTTAAGAAACCTAACTGGCTTGGAGATAATGGAAAAGATAATTCAAGAAGCCAATAGACTTGGCATTTACGTGCTCCTTGACTATCATAGGATTGGCTGCACTGAAATTGAGCCCTTGTGGTACACCGATAACTACAGCGAAGAGCAGTACATCCAAGATTGGGTGTTTTTGGCGAAGAAGTTCGGGAGGTATCCAAACGTTATTGGGGCCGACATAAAGAATGAACCTCACGATGAGGCATCTTGGGGAACTGGAGATACTACAGATTTTAGGTTGTTTGCTGAGAGGGTTGGCAAGGCTATACTCAAAGTTGCTCCTCACTGGCTGATTTTCGTTGAGGGGACCCAGTATACTCACGTTCCTGAGATTGATAGGGTGATGAAGGAGAAAGGCTGGTGGACATTTTGGGGAGAGAACTTAATGGGAGTCAAGTACTATCCCATTAGGTTACCCAGGGACAAGGTAGTCTATTCTCCTCACGTTTATGGGCCCAGCGTTTACAACATGCCCTACTTCGATTCCCCAGACTTCCCCAAGAACATGCCTCAGATATGGGAGACGCACTTCGGTTACTTGACGAGCCTCAACTATACCCTCGTTATTGGGGAGTGGGGTGGGAAATACACTGGTAAGGACAAAGTCTGGCAGGATGCTTTCTCCGACTGATTAATCAAAAAGGGAATTTACAACTTCTTTTACTGGTGTCTAAATCCCGAAAGTGGCGATACTGGCGGAATATTCCTTGACGACTGGAAAACAGTGAATTGGGAGAAAATGAGAGTTATCTACAGGATAATAAAGGCAGCTAGGCCTAACTTTAATGAGCCGCTCTTCATAATCTTGAAGAAGAACACCTCGGGGCAGGTGGTTGATAAAGGAGAGAAAGTAACGATATACTGGTACACGAATGGAGAGATAATTGACTCTAACTTCGCTAAGTCCAACGAAGGGGAAATAATTTTGACGTTAAACGAGAGCATTAACCTCTACATAGTCGCCAAGAAGGGAAATGAAACCATGAGGAAAGACTTGTATCTTTCTGTAATAGAGCCGAATACTCCGATAACTACAACTTCCCGACCAACGATATCTGAGAGAAATCCTAAAATTTTTACAATGCTTCTAGTGTCTTTGGGTATATTGAGTTTTGTAGTTTTTCTGGTTCTCAAAAAGAAGCTTGTTTGATATTTCAGCGTTCCAAATCTCTATTCCCATTATATCCCCTTTCTCATCGTATTCTACCCAAACATCTTCCGCTACTTCGTCAGTATCGGTAACTTCTCCCTCCCTAATTAGGATATATAGGATTTTGTTCTTTAGATCGTACCTAACTTTCATGCATTTCACCATAGAACAGAATTTGGTGGGCCCGCGGGGATTCGAACCCCGGACCTCCGCCTCGTAAGGGCGGCGTCATGACCAACTAGACCACGGGCCCATGCCCATGGATTACCTTTAAATTCAAATTATAAACCTTTCTCTTGGATGATGATCTTCACGGTACCCTGAGAGCGGTTGCAATCTCGATGATGAGCCCCCTCTCGTCTGATCATACCTTTCGGGCGAACGTTATGTAGCCCGTATGGGCAAGAATTGTGGTTGTAGGTCTCATGCACTCCTTCTTTACCTCTTGCTCAAAAATTACTACATCAATAGTTCTTGGCCTCATGAACACATCTCTAAACTCTCTCAGCTTCTCTCTAAGCCTTATCACCTGATTAGCGCAGGGAGTGTAGGCAACGAAGAATCCTCCTGGCTTTAATGCTTTTGCTGCATGCTCCACAACCCTTTCCGGTTGGGGTAGGTCTAAAATTACGTGATCAACGTTCTCCTCATCTATACCCTCGTATATGTCTTTCAGCTTTATCGTTACTCGATCGTCAAAACCTGCCCACTTTATGTTCTCCCAGGCAAGCTTTGCAAAATCCTCCCTTATTTCGTAGCTGACTATCCTCCCTTGGGGACCGACTATATTAGCCAAGAATAGCGTTAGAGCACCACTTCCCACTCCAGCCTCTACTATGAAATCCCCTGGAGAAATTCCTGCATATGCAACTATTAATGCTGCATCCTTTGGATGGACTATCTGAGGGCCCCGTTTCATTTTATCTATATAATCCACTATCCTGGGCTTTAGAATTTTGAACTCATGTCCTTTGTGACTCTTTATTGATTCTCCGTACTCCTTGCCAATTATCTCCTTCAGCTTTAATATTCCCAGATCGGTGTGGAAATCCCTGCTTTGAACGGTGACTAAATACCTTTTTCCCCTTGGATCAACGAGAACTACTTTCTCTCCTTCCTTAATCATCCCTTCTTCACCAGAACTCCCTTATTTGAGGCATATATTACCAATGGGCTTATCTCTTCTAAGGCTGCAACGCTCTTTTCAGGGGCTAGATCCAAGTTCAGGAGGTATATTGAAGTCCAGTCTTCTATTGGTAGAACACTTCTACTTAGCAGAATTGTCTCTAGAGCCCTCTCCCCTCCAAAATATAAGTACTCGGCAAGTCCTACCGTGATGAATACTACCCTCTTTGATGACTTAGCCAGGATTTCCCTTATTCCTGGGTAGTACAACTTAATAAATTCTGAGAGCTCATACGTGAGAGGAATTTCTTCAACTATTTCACTATAGCTAATCTTCCCAGGCCCGATTTTAACTGCCTTAACATTCCCCATTATGCTCTCCATTACCCTCTTGTACTTTTCAGGGGAGACTCTCCTTATGTACGTTCTGAAAAGTATATCCCCCACACCAAAAAAATCGTCTATGACTACCTCAAAGTCTTCAATAAAACTCATGACTAAGTTGTCCCAAAGAAGTTCGTGAGCGGGAAATGTACTGGGATATTCTATTATCGCTATATCCCCATTCTTTATTTCATCTATGATCATTTTAGCTATGATGCCACGTTCCATACTTGCTCCCCAAAGATTTTAAACCCATGAAATTTTTAAAGTTTGGGGGATTTTAAAATGGGAAAATTTGTTGTTTGGCCCTCTGAGCTTGATGCTAGGCTCACCAAAAAATATGGAAGGATAGTCCCTAGGAACATCGCGGTTGATAATCCCTCTTTAGATGAAATAATTGATGCCTTAGAGATGATTGGGGTTAAAGTAATTGAGATTGAGCGAGATAAACTAAACCCGAGGTTATCTGGGGTAGATGAAGATTTGAGGACCTATGGAATGCTCATCGTAGATAGCCCCTATGGAAAGGCAAAAACACTCAAACTTGTTGCTCAGAAAATCAGAGAGCTTAGGAAGAGAAAGAAGTAACTACTCTTCTTCAATTTCGACGACAATTGCTGTGGTTGTGTCTATAACTCCATCAATGTTATGGATATCGTGGAGTATCTTCCTTGTTAACTCTCCCAAGTCTGAGGCCTCTATGTGAACTATAGCGTCGTAGGGGCCAGTAACGGCATCTGCCTTTGTAACTCCTGGTATCTTCTTAATCTCCTCAATAACCTTCTGGACTTTTCCTATCTCAATTGTCAACAAAACGTACGCCCTAACCATTTTCCACACCCTTGGGAGTTTTCTCAATGAAAGATTAGTTTACTCAGCTTATATCGTTTTCCATCGGACACCGAAAGGTTAAATTCTCCAGAGGGGGGAAGTATTAATCGTATGATAAGGGTTAACTCTCAGCTTTGTGCGGTATGTAAAGGTAGGAAACTCCTTTGTGGTAGGCCTGTCTGTCCCATTCTGGAAAGATTTAGGGCAGTTCGAGAGGTCACTCCCTTAATAAATAGGGAGGACATTTTTGGTTCATCCCCACCAAGCATTTTTGTTGGAGAATATGGATATCCGAAGGTAAGACTTGGCCCACTGGTTCCCCCAATAGAGGGTGAGACATCTCACCTAGATAATCCGAACTCCTGGGAGAACGTCACGATAGGGGACGTACTAAAGTACAGGTCTCTCCTGGTTATGGGTCAAGTAAAAGCTGATGTTGATGTAAGGAAATCTGGGAGGCTAATTGAAAGTATTCAGGAGTTGGCATTGTCTTCTAAGCCCGTGGATAGTGAAATCCTCTTAAAAGGAAAACCAGTCATTAAGGTTCTTCCGAGTGAATTCGCACCTCCACTGGGGCCTAGGGGAATACTAAGGAAATTTGATATTGTTGATAACCCAAAGGTACCTAGGAAAGTTGATTATGTGGTTAGCGATGAACTTAAGGCCAAGGATGCGATAATAACTTTATATGAGGCAGGTTTTGATGAGTATTACATAATAAGGCTATTGTCCGCTGGATTACTTGGGGTTAGGAAAAAGTTAGTGCCTACAAGGTGGAGCATTACTGCAGTTCAGGACACAATAGGTAGTTACCTTAGGAAGATCATCCTTGATTATGAACCTATAAAGGAGTATGAGTTGTACTTTCACGAATTCCTGGGCAATAGGTACATAGTCCTTTTAATCCCCAGGATGTATTCCTTTGAGCTCCTTGAGGTCTGGCTGAAAGGTTCCCTTTTTGGTAGTGATGAGCCTTCCGTGATTCATGACTATGAGGACTTCAGGGGAATAAAGGGGTACGCTGAAGAGACAAGTGGGGCTTATTACGCTGCAAGGTTAAGCGTCTTGGAGTATTTGAGGAGAAGAAAAAGGCAGGCAAGTGCGATAGTATTTAGGGAAGTTACACCGGCCTATTACGCCCCGCTTGGCGTATGGCAGGTTCGGGTTGGGGTAAGAAAGGCATTAGAAAATATTCCTCAAACTTTTGAAACACTTACGGAAGCTTTAAATGAGATTAGGAGAATACTACAACATCCTTTAGGTAAGTACTTAGACAGGAGTTGGTTGATTAGGCAATTAAGACAGAGAAGTATTGAGGATTTTCTGGGGGTTTAGGGATGGAAAGGAAGGTTGCAAGGATAATGGGTAAGAGGAAACTTATCCTATTAGCTAGGAAGAAAGAACTGAGCCATAACATAAAGTACATATCAAAAGTTCCCGTAAGGATAGTTATGGATAAGGAGTTCCTAAAGGTTCGTCCCGAAATCCCAATTTTTGAGCTCATAGGAATGTTCACAAGCGAAGAGACATCCGCAGTGGTTGTTGATGAAAGGGATAGATTAATTGGCTTTATAACAATGAAAGATTTGTTGAGCTATTTTGTTCCCCCCAGGAAGTACTCCGTTGTGGGTTTTGGGCTGCTTAAGAGGTATGCCTTTACGAGGGCATCTAGGGTTGCAGATGTGATGGTAAAAAGACCCATAACGATTAGCGTCAATGATACCCTTGGCCATGCCATAAAGCTCATGATTGAAACTGGAAAACACCATTTGCCCGTCATTGATGAAGAGAGAAAGGTACATGGTATACTGGAAGTTAAGGACATAATAAGGCTGATCAGGATAGTCGCAATGTAGACCGAGGTGTTAGGATATTTGCCAAGGTACGAAAAAAAATATTTATAAATTATTTTGTTAAAAAATTTAAAAAAAAAAAAAAAAAAAAACGGTTTTAAAAAATAAAACCTAAAAAATAAAAAATTTACAAGGAAAAATGAGGGAAGAAGTAATTCTTGATGTTCAAAGGTTGCTCTCACTTACAGATAGAGAGGTAATGGAGGCAGTTAGGAAACTAAGGGATGAGGTTAGGTGTCCCTATTGTGGATCATCGGAGATAGTCAAGATAGGATTCATAAAGAGGCGGAATGGGTTTGAGGTCAGGAGGTTTAAATGCAAAAATTGTGGGAAGACATTTAACGAGCTTGATGGGACTCCTCTGAGCGGTGTTCATTCATTGAGGCGAATAGTACTCATAGCGTACCTTGCATTGTACTTGAAATTTACTCCATCAACTATTATGGCGGTAGTTGACTTGAAGTATCCAACTGTCGCTAGATTGTACAGAAAGGTTATCGAGAATAAAGAATATTTCAATAAACTATTAGAATTATTACTAAATGACCAATAGATCTACCTAACTTTTAAATTCTGTTTATTTTATGGGATAGTTCGAAAATCGCACTTCATAATGCGTTAATATTGGATTATTTTGTGTATTTTTCTGAAATAAAGTATTAACCTAATGGCCATATCCTCATTATCAACAGATTTTGTTAGTGCTGAATATTTGTTAGAATAATAACGAGAGATGTAACATTTTGTCGTATAAATTTTGAACAAAAATGCACATAAAACTTAAAATTCTCAATGTAATGTTATATTATGTGACGGGTGGTGAGGGAGCTATGCAGGTATCAGACATGCTTGGAAAGGAAAAGATAAGCATATTGGTTGAGTATACATGTGAGGATGTACTCGGCCCGACGGTGTTTACAATACTGCAGAGGATCATGGAAAAATACAAGGAGAAGGCTCTCATTATAATTACAGATTTCCTCGACACCCTTCCGATATATAAGTATCAAGCAGAACTTTTGGGCATGAACACAGATCTAATAGATAATGTTCCAGTGATAAAGGTTGGAGGAAAGATAAGCGTCGGCAACGTGGTCTATAAGATCCCAATCTCGGCGTACGCAGTATATAAGACCCTGTACGAGGAAGCCCTGGGGAAGGTGCTAGATAATGTAGGGCATCATAATGGCTTCTTTGTAAACGTGCAGCTTGGGATAGAGAACATAATGAACATATTTGAAAAGAAAGAGCTCATTGAACAGGTTCATGATATTGGGGAGTACGTTGTCACGAAGAGCAAGGACATTAGGGACATCGTTTTCATTAACCTTGATTCTATGAGGAATGTTTCTCTTCAAGTAATTTCAATGCTAAAGATGATCTTTCCAATAGTTTTGAAGCTAACTAATGACGGAAAGTCGTTTGTTGTAAGTAAAAGCGTCTTTCCAAGCCTTAAAGGAAATAGCGGTACAATATGGGAGGTGGAGGAGTAAATGGAGTTCAAAAGAAAACTCACGCTTTCAATATTCCTTCCCCTAATTTTGGTCGTTGTTACGGCAATAATAATTGAAAACATTGCTATCTCTGACCTCTACGATAACTTAGCGAAGACAATGCAGATAGTAAGGTCAGGGGGCTCAGTAGAGGCTGTACAATCAAGCATGAGTTTTGCTTTGTCTCAACTGAAGAAGACATTGTGGGTTAGCATAGGGGCCATGGTTGCAGTTGCGGCTGGCTCCGGAGTAGTAGCTTATTGGTTGATGAAATCCGCACTTGATCCTGTAACTAAGATGGCCAGGGTGGCAGAGAATATAGCCCAAGGAAGATTGAGTAGGGCCAGGCAAATGATAGGGGAAATTAGGTATGAGGAAAGGGACGAGATAGGAAAGCTACTTGAGGCATTCAAGTCTATATCTCAGGACGTTCTCAGAACGCTTGAAGTAATAACGGAGAGAATGGAGAAGATCGCTGAGGGGGATGTGAGGGAGGATATAACCCTGCATGCAAAGGGAGACTTTGAAAGCATTCTTAACTCAATGAGGAAAACGATAACACAGCTGAGAACCCTAATGAAGACCGTAAAGGACCTTGCCCTAACGCTTGAGAAGAGGGCTGATGAGCTAACTAGGATTGCCTCAGAAATCACGGAGGCAGTAAATCAGGTGGCCGAGGCAATTCAGCAGGTTAGCACTGAAGCCCAGAGGCAACAGGAGAACATCAGCATGATAATGGATGGAATGAACATAACCGCTGATGTAACTCAGAAGACCGTTGATGCCATGGAGGAGTTCAGCGGAGTAGTCAATGAGGTAATTTCGATAGCGAGAGAGGGGAAGGAGAAGGGCGAGAAAGCGATTACCCAAGTGGGGGACATTCAGGAGGCTATGAAAGTCATTAGGGACGCGGTCCAAGAAGTAGCTGAGATGAGTAAGAACGTTGGTGAGATAATAAACACGATAGCTGATATAGCCGAGCAAACAAACCTCTTAGCATTGAATGCAGCTATAGAAGCAGCTAGGGCTGGTGAGTATGGAAGAGGGTTTGCCGTTGTAGCCCAGGAGGTTAGGAACTTAGCTGAAGAAAGCAAGGGAGCAGCTGATAGGATAAGGTCCATTCTAAGGGAAATACAAGAGAAAGTTGAGAGGGCCGTTGAGGAGACAGAAAGGGGAGCTAAGATTGTAGATAACTCAGTTGACTTCCTGAGGGAGACGGTCAGCTACCTAATGAATATTGGGGAACTGCTCGATGATGTGGAGGAGAGGCTTAGTGCCGTTAAGTCAGAAATCGCCAACACCCAGGAGCATGTTGAGAACGCCAAGAAAGCCCTTGAGAACTTGGCAGCAAGTGCCGAGGAAATGACTGCAAGTGCCCAGGAAGTTAGTGCAAGTGCAGAGGAGCAGACCTCATCCCTAGAGGAGGTGAAGAGGAATATACTCGATCTCAGGAACATAGTTAAGGAGCTCAGGAAGGCCATTGAGTTTATAAAGGTTGAGGGGTGAATAATATTGGATGTTGAGTTTTTCTCTCCTCTCCCTATTGATATTGAAGAAATTGATAGGGCGATTGGAGGAGGCGTAATTAGAGGGGCAACAATCTCTATAATGTACGATGCATTTTCCCTGGGATGGGCGCTTGGTTTTGAAATATTTAAGAACATGCTATTTAGGGACTCTTTTGGCGTGATTCATAATTACAGCCTCCCAGTAATAAAGTTAATTTCTAGGGCATCTTTCGTTGGTCTCAATCTGCA
>QMUI01000004.1 GCA_003660485.1 Thermococci archaeon
CGTGGTAGTCAAGAACCCTAAAGGCCACGAAGGCCTTTCCCACGGGTACCTCCCTTACTTCTCCAAGTTCCTCCCAATCAACAATTTCAAATTCCTTAACCTTGTCTAGTGAGTCTTCTATGGCCTCAAGAAGGGCATTTTCGGCAACTTCAAATATCAAAGCCTCGAGCTCATAGTTCTTGGGATCAACCCACACCCCCCTCTTCTTGTAACTCCCACAGTTCTGACAGAGCTCTGTGTTTATCTCGCTGGACAATAACAGGATTGGATTCTCCTTTCTAAAGCACACTTGACAGAGGCCATTGATGAGAGGGCCTCCTTCTTCCTCACTTATCCCACAACGGTAGCAGAACCTCATCTCTCGCACCTATTGAGGGAAGTCCTATGTAAGATTAAAAGGTTATCTTCCCAACTTAAGCTCTATCCAGTTTTCCTTCTTTCCCTTAAGGATTTTGACTAAGCCTTTTCTCTCAAGCCTCTTGAACATCCTCCACGCCGTGGTCTTTGGAATGCCTATTGCCTCCCTAACTTCCGCCTGACTACACCTTCCACCCTTATCGAAGATATAAAGCAAGGCTCTTCTTTCTTCGTCTGTTAAATCTAATTCATTAAGTATTTTCTCGAATTTTTCCCTTGTAAGTTGCCTATTTCCTTTACTTTTTAGGAGATGCACTCCTAGAACCATGGCGGCTATGAGTAGAGTGGCCAACAAGAAATAAATTCCTTGGCTTGTATGGATCTCCTCATGTGGAATGGTGTAGGAAATACTTTGATTCCCTGGAGGCATGTTTATCATGTTTTCAGCTATCTTAAGAGGAACGTCACTTAAATCAACTATTATAGAGCCCTTAGGCAATACCACGGTAAAAGGCGAGTCAAGTGAAACGTTCAGAGTCCAAACTATTCCTCTCTTGCTTGTCAGGTCTGAGGTGTAATATGAAACCATAACCAGCTGAGCATTTGTGGGGTAAATAATGATTGATGAGTTAGAAACGTCAAATTGAAGGGGATCTCCGTTCTCGTCTTCTACAATCAAATCCTCATAGTGTTCGCCCAATATTGGAACTACAATTTGAGTAGAATAATTGCTCGGAGTTATCTCATATTCAACTCTAACATACCCATCGGGAAAAACAACTAATGTTATTAACCTCTGAGCACTAATCGGAACAAGAAATATTGAAAGGATTAGAAAAAAATAAAAGAACTTTTTCACCCATTCATCCCCCCATACTTTGCTATAAACTTCTCTACTCTGCTTAAGAGCTCCTGAGCTAAGATGAAGTGAGTTTTTGCCTCTATGGGCCTTCTTTTCTTAAGTAACCTCAGACCGACCATGACTTCCTGGGTTGCCGCTTTAAGCTGAACCTCTGCGATTCTCGTGTTGATTCCTTCTTCTTTAAGCTTTTGTAGAGCTCTATAATCACGCTCTATCCTTACTCTGACATTCCTAAGGAATTTCTCCATGTCGATCTTTCCATGCATGATAATTTTCACAGCTCTCTGGAACTTCTCTATAGTTTCCCTATTTTCTTCAATAACTTTCAAAGCATCCTGCCACCTTCCCCGATCGGCGAGATCCTTAACTTCATCATATACCTCTTTAAACTCCGTTAAGGTAGCATCTAGCTCTGGATGGCCACTATTTATTACCCTCTCAACGATCTCAATTCCCTTCTCCCCCCTCTCCAAAAAAGTACTAACGATCTTATCTGCATTAGCATAGACTAACTCCTTTCTGATTTTCTTTAACTCCTCATCCAGTTGAGTCTTCTTCTCCCTTGCTATCTTTAAATCCTCTTTGGCTTTCTCATAATTCTTGGCCTTGATGTCATCAAGAACAACTCTATAGGCCTCTTTAGTTTCGTTGAAAAGTTTAGTCAAGTTGAAAACCTCTATCCCATTTTCTTGAGCAATTCTTATAGTTCTGTTGACGAACTTGAAGTATTCAAGTGTCCTCTCTACAACCATCCTTAAATCTTGGTATCCCCGTCTAAACTCTTTTATTGAAGACAGAACTACCTTATAGTGATGCATTGCAAGCAAGGCATTGACAATAGCCTTTTCGTAATCTCCTGCATTGTACGCGTTTAAGGCTTCTTCCTTATACCTCTCTGCCGCCTCATAGTTTTCAATGGTTATCTCATCAAATTCATTCCTTACTAGTTCTACTTTATTTTCAGCGAATTTGCTCAACCTTTCAAGGTTCTTTATTAAGGCCGTGGCCAACTCCTCTTCTTCACTATAGGTCTGGGCTATGGTCAAAGGAACTATACTGATCAGTAACAATAGGCCTAAAATAGTACTAAATATTTTCTTCATGCTACTCACCATACTGTGAGTTTTTAAAACTTATATTTGAGGATCCCTCATGAAACGAGCGTTCCATATTATTTATTCTTTTCCTTATTGAAAAGAGAAGCCAAATTTTCCTTGTAACGATATTCCAAAAGATTTATAATACATTTTCTTCGAAGATCTCCCTCTTGAGGGAATGAAATGAAACAATTTAAAGACTTATATCTTGGTTAACTATTAGAACACCATCTATGGCCAGAAAGAGCTAGAGTGGCTAAGTTTAGGCTTGAATTTCAACTTCCATCTAATCTTTCTCTTGAATTTAACGGCCAGTGAGACTATAATTTTCACAACCTTGAATCCTGGCGTTAATCAAGACTTCTTCAAGTTGAAGGTTATCGCTTGGGCAGACTTTTCCCACTAGGAGTTTTTAGACTCATGCTAGAAAGCTTATTCCTTTAGAATTATACCCTAACTTCCCTTGAGGCATCTCCTTTTTATCAGAGAACACCACTCTCTCCTATTGAAAACTCATTAAAAGGCACTTTTCCTAAGTAAGTGGCTATTCCATTATTTTATTCCGTTCACAAGTGTGCGTGAGCAAAAATTTAAATTAGGCTCACCTAACTTTTCTCGGAGGTGGTTAGATGAGGTTCATAGTGGCAACTATAAATGGGGGATTAAACGACAGGGTGAACCAAGCGTTTGGAAGAACACCAACGTTCACGATAGTTGATGTAGACGAAAACGGGAACATAGTCAACGTTCAGGTAGTGGAAAACCCGGGCTATTCACAGCCAAGGGGGGCGGGAGTTACAGCCGCACAGTTCTGCATTGACCAGGGAGCAGATGTTGTAATAGCAGGCCAATTTGGGCCGAACTCATATGGTGTTCTTCAGGCAGCGGGCATGAAGTTCGTCTCGGCACCACCAACGATGACAGTAAAGGAGGCCATTGAGGCTTACCTGAGAGGAGAGCTTACACAGGCAATAATGGGTCAGGGAGGTGGAGGAAGAGGCAGGGGTCGTGGCATGGGAAGAGGCATGGGTAGAGGGATGGGAAGAGGAAGAGGCTGGGGGCAGGGAGGTTGGTGACCTTTTTATACTTCTTTCTAAATTCATGGCGGTTGTTAGGATATGGGAGAGAGAGTTCCAAGGGAAAAGGCCGAGGAGTACGAGAAGTTCTTAATTGAAAGGGTTGGCCCAGATTACTCCTCCGTTGAAGGGCTGAAGAATATGTACTCCAGAAGGAGGAACGAAGAGAAGGTTGTCCACTTTCTCCCACTCATAATAAAGGTCATCTCGTAAAACACTGCAGGGTTTTCTTTAAGAGGTGATGGATATGAAGGTGACAATAGTTTTTGAGAATCACGCCGGCTACAGGAAAGGGTTGGTGGGTTACCACGGTTTTTCTGCGCTAGTTGAGCACAATGGATACAAAGTTTTAGTTGACACCGGAACCGAGGGAAGTATCTTGCTCAACAACATGAGAGAACTAAATATCGATCCAAAAGATATAGACGCTTTATTCATAACTCATGGCCACTACGACCACACGGGTGGCCTAAAGGCCCTTCTAGAAGCTAGAGGAAAACCACTCGATATCTACGCACACCCCGGAATATTCGAGAGAAGAATAGCTCTAAAACCTAGGAGGAGGGAGATAGGCATTCCCTTTACAAGAGAGGAGCTTGAGGAACTAGGGGCAAGATTCCATCTTAGTGATAAGCCCCAGGAATTTCTTCCTGGGTTCATGAGCTATGGAGAGATACAGAGAACGACTTGGGATAGAGCCGTGGGCTACTTCCCCGATGGCAGAAAGGATCCAGTTAGAGATGATATCGCCCTAATACTCAAGACAGATAAGGGAATTGTAGTAATAAGTGGTTGTGGGCATAGCGGAATAGTAAACATCGCGAGGCATGCGATTAATTTGAGCGGAGAAAGGATACTTGCTCTTATAGGTGGATTCCACTTAAGAGGAGCCAGTAAAGAAATCTTAGATGATGCCGTGAGAGAACTTAAGAAGCTCGAGATTAGGAAGCTTTATCCTGGGCACTGCACAGGCTTAGAAGAGTTCGCATACCTCTACTTAAAACTGGGAAACGTTGAAGGAATATATGTGGGAAAAGAAATAAAGGTCTGATCACTCGCCTTCTCCCTTTATCCTCATTATCTTGATCCTTCCAAGGGTCTCCCAGTACTCAACATTAATTCCTTCCTTAAGCTGATCCCTAATTTCCTCAGCGACACCGGTGTCAATAGGAACCTCAAACATCTCATAGGTTTCCATATCCATTATCTGAACAGTGTCTGGAGTAATCGCTATTACTTGAGCAGTCTTCTTGTCGATTATTGGAACATCAACTTCAGCACTTGTTGGCTTTACAATGCTCCTAACTTTGCCATCGAAGATTCCAACTGCCTCAATTCTAGCCTTTGCAGAACCGTGCTTTCCTGGGGAGGAAACTGTTATGTTCACTATCCTGCAGGGCTCATCATCGATGATTATGTACCTTCCGGGCTTGAGCTTGCTTACCTGAACCTTCGTCTTGTCGCCCATTTTCACCACCTCTTTCTTTTTCGTCGGGTTTTGAGGAGTTCAATTTATTAGTTTTTTCATCCCCTTGGGGAACGTGTAAGGATTTTGTTGAATGCCAATGGGATTAATAACATACCCCCCACTATCATGCCAAGTACAGCTGTATCTCTTCCTCCCCTGAGAGCGGCAATTATAAGTGGAACCCAGAGAGCAATTAGTATAACCATTAAAATAATTGCTTTTCCTCTGTATTCCTCAACTTTCATTAGGGGAAGGAGCTCCACTAGGGAGTATATTGGAATCATTGTTACAATTGTAGCAACTAGAACTGCCCTCAAAGGTTCAAAGTACCCAAGGCCCGATAAGATCGCAGATATTACTCCCACAAACACCAAACTATCTTTCCTACTTATCTGGAATACGTCCATTGCTAGCTGGGCCCCACTTTCCAAAAGCACCAAGATTGTAGTAAAGCCCGCTAAGAATATGGAAAGCATTAGTGCAAGCGTAAAACCGAACCAGCCTTCAATTTTAAGCTTCTTTAGAATTTCTGGAATTCCAAATATTGTTTCAACTAGAGACTTAACTTCTATCCTCTCTGGGGATGTATATTCTTTCCAAAGAGGTCTGAAATATTTATTATAGACTTCCATGGCCTCAGCAGCTTGCCCCTTCTCAAAAGCACTCCAGTAGGCTTGATGGGATATTCCGATGGAATAAGTAACGATCAAGGCAGCAAGGAAAGATAGAAAGATCTGAAGGGCTATAACAATTCCAAGTATCTTCCTTATGTCTAGATTCACTGTAGCTAGGGAGGAACCTATCACATAATAAAATCCTACGCCAAGTCCGAAAGTCAATAGAGAAGCCAGAAATGTCTCAACGACCATTGAAATTGGAATTTCACCTGTAAATGTATGAAGCTTTGTAAGGGTCGTTGATATGTACTGATATGAAGCCTCCTTCGTAACAACATCATCAACTTTTGACCCTAAGAAGGTGGCCGCAAAGATAGTCAAGATTACCAATAGAACAGAGAATATCACAATTAGATCCAAAGACTTTGACTTTGCCATAATCAGCAACAGTAGACCTAATAACACTACAAAAATTCCCACACCGGGAATTGTAAATCCTAAGATTTTTTCAAGGGCAACTCCTGTATAATGACCTATAATAGATGTTACAATAAATAGAAATGCCAACAAAACAAGCGAAACAGTTGGAGTTCTTCCAATTTTCGTCATGAACTCATGAACTCTGTAGGCTTTTTTCATTATGCTATTCACTTCAATCGTGATAATAGCTCCAATTACTATTGAAAAACCAGCCATTAGAGCCAGCCCTGTTAGTCCAGCTGTCATTAATATCTTTGGAATAAGTGAAAATGTCCATATTCCAACTGTGTAAGCTATTAGTATAAAAACAAAATATAGGCTCTTACCTCTCATTTGACTCCCTCCTGTAGGTTCATCTTAACTCTACTCTTGAAACACGAATTATAAAGTTATTTGATGACCTCCCATTCGTACGATACTATTACCTCATTAACAATAGTCCACGCCATTAGAGGTTCTCGATATAGGCTTATCTTAACTCCCTCAACTTTACTCCTAAAGTCACCGTGTGGAAAGCCTCCCACAATTACTACGGGCCTCTTAAACTTCGAAAGGAGTTTACCGAAGTGCTTTGGTATCATGAACTCACCGTTTTCATGCATGATAAAAACAGCATCTGGATTTATTTCCGAAATAAGTTCGTTTAATGACTTTTTCTCTAGCCTCAGCAATTTTAGATCTTCGGGCACAGTCTTCTTCTCAAACAGGCTTTCCATTAACCCTATGAATCTGTTGTAGTTTCTCGGAAGCCTAGTGGATGGATCAATGTATATTACATAATCATTCCTTGTGTGGACGTAGACTCTCAGCCGATCCTCCTTATTTAATATGCTATCAAGGGCATTCAATAGGCATATATGGACTATATCAGGTCTCCCCCTCCTTTCCCCATCTTCTAGCTGTCTGAGCGCTGAATGATGGTACGTTGAATCTAGAATAATTCTTTCCGGCTTTTTCTTCCTTCTCCTAGCATAGTTAACGATGGCCGGATGATCCAGGATTGACTCTGGGACAGTTTCTAGCTCTGAATCAGCAATGATCAGGTGCAACCTTTTCTTTTCCATTCAATCACCCAGGGATAGAAAAGTTTAAAGATGATAAAAACCTAGCTAAAAGTTGTGTGGATATTTAGCAAGAGAATTAAAGTACCGGAAGATATTAAGCTCTCCCAAAAGAAGATATTGCACATAAGCGATACTCCCGAATCCGTATACAAATTCCTCCAAAGGCTTCTGAAAGAAGTTCAACCTGATATTATAATCCACACAGGAGACCTCGTTGATAATATAAAACTTGAGAGAAAACCATGGTTAGAGGGAGCATACAGGAGAAAACTTGAAGTGCTAAAGCGAATTCTTTCTAAAACTGACCAACTATATATAATTCCAGGAAACGAAGACAAAGAGGAGATAATAAGGGAAATTTTTCAAAATTCTGCAATAATTGTCAGATCCGGCACAGTACTCAACATCTGGGGAAAAAGCATCGGAGTTGGACATGAGCCAGAGGATGTTTCCGATTTAAAGGCAGACTTTCTGCTATATGGGCATGATCCAAAAGAAAAATTTGGCCTAAATGGTGTGCACTCAGTTAACATAATAACGTACCCTGACTGGAAAGTTTTTAAGCTTCCTTATCCTTCGGGAACAGCATTTGATAGAGGATATAGGTTTCCGAGGGGATTATGATGAGATTTCTGCGATTAGGGCCTGCAATTTTCTTCGTTGAGGGAGAGTTAGAGATTACGAGAGAAACTATGACACCAGAGGATGCATTCAGACTTGCAAAAGAACTTGAAACGATATTAGTGCTTAAGGATAGGGAAACGGCCATACTACTTAAGGAGCATCCTTGGAAGGTTCTCACAGATATAATAAACCTGAAAGCCCAGGTAAAAATAACTCCTGCAGCTCCAATGATCATAATTAGGGTCCCCGATGTCGAAAAGGGAACAAAAGTTCTAAAGGAAAAAGTT
Source organism: Thermococci archaeon (assembly GCA_003660485.1). Lineage (GTDB taxonomy): Archaea > Methanobacteriota_B > Thermococci > Thermococcales > Thermococcaceae > Pyrococcus. The sequence continues at coordinate 7,933 of QMUI01000004.1, forward strand.
GGAGGACAGATTTTCGATCCTCGTGACGCTATTCTCGCATCCTCCCCCTCAAGCACTCTAATTATGGTAACGGAGAAACCTCTTACAAGAGCTCTTTCGTTTGAAGATATCATCAAAGCCTTACTCGTGTCAAAGAAGTTTCATGAAGTTTACAGAACGATTATGCTCGAGGCTCCAGTAATTATATTGGAAACAAAACCAGAATGGAATGAGATAACAATAAAGCTGTACGATGCTTTTGGTTATTATAAAGAAAATATAGAGAGACTCATGATAGTGATAGAGGATTTAGATCTGGGATTTGTAGTAGCAGAGGGGTGGGATTGGGACTATCCTAGGCCTTTTCTCAAAGTGCCAGTTTACAGGCTAAGGCTAATAACTTGGGAAAAACCTGAGAGGGTAAAGTTTCTGCTCAAGGGATTGGAGTACAGGGGATATAAGAGGCTATGTGACATCGATGTAATAGTAAAAGGAGAAAAACTTAGCTGGATTAGCGTTGGAAGCTTTTCCTCAAAGTTCGATATGGCAATCAAAGCTAGAATGGAACTAGAAAGTATCTTAAGTAGAGAAGCTCTATTGAAAATTTTAGAACTCGAGGAAAAACTATTTAAAATGGAGTCAGAAAACCAAAGCGAACTGGGTGAGAGCGGTGAATCCAGAGAATAAAATGATGCTCATAGCATATGCAATATTTACAATAGCCGGGGTTATAAGCGGAATAGCTTCAGCTTACGCTCCACTAGGATGGATAATAGGATGGGCAATCTATGTCATTTCTCCAAAGATAATTATAGGCCTCGTTAAAGATATTCCCGAAGAATTAAAAAATGAGAGGGTGTTGCTTAAGAAAACATTCTGGAGCTTTTTCTTCTTCTGGCTGTACTTTACTGGAATGACATATACGATAGTGGTAAACTACCAGCCTGTAGCCTATTATAACCAAACAATATACTATAACATGACGAAGGGATGAAAAATGAACGTCGAGGATATGAAAAAGGCAGTAGCCAAAGAAGCCCTGAAGTACATAGAAGATGATATGGTAGTTGGCCTAGGTACAGGTTCAACGACAGCTTACTTTATTCAATTTCTAGGAGAGATGATTCAGAGGGGAGAGCTTGAAGATATTTACGGAGTACCAACCTCATATCAAGCAAAGATCCTTGCGATAGAACATGGAGTCCCTGTCGTTAGCCTTGATCAAGTTGATGCGATAGACATTGCAGTTGATGGGGCTGATGAAGTTGATCCAAATTTAAACTTAATCAAGGGTAGAGGTGCAGCCCTTACGATGGAAAAGATCATAGAGTATAGGGCAGGAACGTTCGTAGTCCTCGTAGATGAAACAAAGCTTGTCGACTACCTCTGCCAGAAGATGCCAGTTCCAATTGAGGTAATTCCTGTAGCATGGAAGGCGATTCTTGAGGAACTTAGTATATTTAACGCTGAGGCCAAGCTGAGGATGGGCAAAAAGAAAGACGGCCCGGTAGTCACGGAAAATGGAAACTTCATAATTGATGCGAAATTCCAAAGGATAGAAGACCCCCTAGACATGGAAATAGAGTTAAATACTATCCCAGGAGTCGTCGAAAACGGCATATTTGCAGACATAGCCGATATAGTTCTAGTAGGAACCAAAGAAGGCGTTAAGAAGATGGAGAGATGATTGACAAGCTGATTTCTCTTGGTTATTCTAAAACCTTTGCCGAAAGGTACTATCAACTCTGGGGAGAGAGAGCCTACAGGATAGCTCAGGCTATGGAAAAACCTCTACCAAGATGTTTTAGAGTCAACACACTCAAAACAACCGTGGCTGAGCTGACAAAGAGGCTCACCAAAAAGGGGTTTCAGTTCAGGAAGGTTCCATGGGCCAGAGAAGGTTTCTGCTTAACAAGAGAGCCATTCTCAATAACTTCAACTCCTGAATACCTTACGGGCCTGATCTACATCCAAGAAGCCAGCTCAATGTACCCACCAGTAGCCCTAGATCCAAAACCTGGAGAAATAATTGCTGACATGGCAGCCGCCCCAGGTGGAAAAACTTCCCACATAGCACAGCTAATGGAGAATGAAGGTATAATATATGCTTTCGATGTTGGCGAAGATAGGTTAAGAGAAACGAGATTGAACCTCTCGAGGCTTGGAGTTACGAATACCATTCTCTTTCACAAATCATCTCTTTATATAGACGAGCTAGGAATCGAGTTCGATAAAATTCTCCTGGATGCCCCTTGCACCGGTAGTGGGACAATTCACAAGAATCCCGAGAGGAAGCATAACAGAACGATAGAGGATGTAAAGTATTGCCAAGGTTTGCAGATGAAGATGCTTGAAAAGGCATTAGATGTTCTAAAGCCTGATGGGGTACTCGTGTACTCAACATGCTCACTGGAACCTGAAGAAAATGAATTCGTTATCCAGTGGGTTTTAGATAACTTTGACGTTGAGCTAATTCCCCTCAAACATGGAGAACCGGCCCTAACGGCACCCTTCGGAATTGAGCTTGATGAGGAGATAAAGAAAGCTAGAAGGTTTTATCCAGACGCCCACAAAACAAGCGGATTTTTCGTTGCGAAAATTAGGAAGCTTTAGAGAAATGCATGCCTGTGCTTTGTCAGCGAGTAAAGCCCGTACGTAAGCAGAGCAAAATCTGCAATTGATAACAAAATCACCACCCAGCTGTACGCTACGATAAAGCTCTCGCTTCTTCCAAGAACTTCAGCGGCTTTTTTTATTGCCTCCGGACTGTTTAACACTGCATAGAACATTCGAACCAGCATTGCACTTTGTATTATTGGGATGGGGGCAACGGCGTACGCCAGCATAAGTCCAGTGTACCCCCTTCTCTGAAGGCTCAACATTGAGAGGATTGCTGGGATTGCCAATATTAAAGCAGTTATTGCGAGCTCAGATCTCGTTGATAGTCCCGCAAGGACAAAATATAGTGCCATTCCATATATGAAGGTTCTATAGGCCCTTCTAAGCTCCTTAAGCCTCGTCGGTTTGAAGTCGTAAAATGCAGTTTTTGAATACAAGTTCATTTTCTTAATGCTTCCCATATACTCCTTTTCTCCCACTCTCTCTATTGCCCTATCCGATGTATTATTCTTTATTTCAACCGATCTTTTCCTCAAGAATTCAGCCATTTCAACGTTATCTTTTTCAACCTCTCCACTCAACTTCAAGAAATTCTCTGCAGCTTCGTTTAGTAACTTTATCGCCTTCTCTTTCTTTTTCTGCTCGAGAACTTTTATCCTCTGCAATCTCTCTACTGTGAGCTTTAAGTTCTCTGCAACTTCCCTGAGAATATCTGGGCTTTTCACACCTACACCCCCAAACTAAAAAGAGAGAAAAGAAGATTTAAAGGTTCAGGCCTGCTGGGCCTTCATCAGCTTACTAATGCTCCATCCCATCATTATGAAGATCACAAGCCAGGCTATTGCCATGTACACTGCCCACATTTTTGCCACCTCAGACCTTTATAATTACCTCGTTCTTCTCCAATTCCTCACCGTACTTCTTCTTGATTGCATAGTACGTTTCTATTGCTCCAATTGTCAGCATTGCAAGGATTGCTATCCTTGCAGGCCACTCGAGTGTTTTACTGACTAAGTCTGAGAATGTACCTATAAGGGGCAGGAGTATGAATATTGGTGCAATAATTACCGTTATCCACTTGTATATCTCCGGCACATTAATGAGGGCTCCCTCATGTAACTCCTTCCAGAAGTTGTCGGGCTTGAACAGCCACACACCGACTATTATGTCGAATAGGGCAAGTAATGCAAGCTGGAAGCTTATCCAGGCATCAACTTGGTCAAGGTAACCATCTATGTACACTACTGGAATTCCCAAGAGGAAGTACATTATGAAGACAACCCAGGTACCTGTCTTCCTCGGAATTCCTAGATCCTCTTCAAGAAGTGCCGTTAGATAGTTGTACATTGCTATTGCTGAAGTAAATCCAGCAAACCACAAAAGGAGGAACCATAGCGCTCCAAACAATCTCCCAGCTGATCCCATCTGAACGAAGATGTTCGGTAGGCTGGTGTAAGAAAATCCAAGACCGAAGTTTTCTGAAATCCAGTGTAACGCGGCATCGCTACCCTTGGCAAGAACATCTGCAGGCACTATCTTTGGAGCGTAAGCCACTGCCAGTGGAACGGCGATTGAACCACCCAAAACTACCTCTGCAAACTCGTTCAATGATACCGTTGCCAAGCCTGATAGCGCAACATCATCTTTCGGGCCAAGATATGAAGCGTAGTTCTGAATGATACCCATACCTAATGACAGCGTGAAGAATATCTGACCACTAGCTGCCAACATTACGCTCCATAAGTGCTCTTTGAGATAAGTCCAGTTTGGTGACCAGATGAACTCGAATCCCTTGAGTGTTGACCAGTTGGGATCACCGAGTGGGGAACCTAACGCAAAGACGTAAATAACTAGGATTATTGCAAAGATGTATAACAATGGCATCATTACCTTGACCCATCTCTCAATACCTTTGCTTACACCTTGACCTACTGCAATGCCCAAAAGAACTACTGTTATACCCCAAAACAGGAATACTTGGCCGTGATTGCTTAAATATTGGCTAAAGAACTCTGCAGTGTTTTTACCGAAGTAGGCTCCGGTAATGCTGAACCATGAATAGGCTGCAGACCATCCAATCAAGTGAAGATAATAGCTGTTAAGCAATGTTGTGGTCGCAAAAGCTAATGCACCACCTATTAATCCAAAGATTAACGCTGTTCTTGGCTTTACGCTTTCCCTTGCCATAAGGTAAAACGTTGGACCCAAGGTTCCGTGGCCGTACTTACCTCCGTACCTTCCCTGAACCCATTCTACCCACATCACGGGGATTCCAAGGAGGAACAGTGCAAGGAAGTATGGAACCATGAAGGCTCCTCCACCATTCCCTGCGACCTGCGTTGGAAATCTGACGAAGTTACCGAGACCAATGGCATTTCCTGCCATCGCTAAAATCAGTCCAATTTTTGTCGCCCATTTTTCTCTTTGTTCCATATCGATGCCACCTCCCTCAATAATACTAAACCTAAAAACAAACCAAAAGATTTACGGATATACTACAGCGCATGAAGTTTATAAAGATTGCCGAACTCTGATGTAAACATTTGACAAATTAAAACATTTACTTACTTGTAAAACATAAATAACTTGGTTGAATATAAATTATTAAACGCTTCGCCGTTATTTTGATTGGAGGTGACGAGAGTGGCCCTGAGGGATAGGCTTGAGCTTGTTAATCCTTCCGAGATTAGGAGGCTTTTTGACATTGCTGCTGGAATGAAAGATGTAATATCCCTGGGAATTGGAGAACCAGATTTCGATACTCCACAACACATAAAAGAATATGCGAAGGAGGCCCTAGACAAGGGATTAACACACTATGGTCCAAACATAGGATTACTTGAACTTAGGGAGGCAATAGCAGAAAAGCTAAAGAAGCAGAATGGAATTGAAGCAGACCCAAAGACCGAAATAATGGTTCTAGTTGGGGCAAATCAGGCCTTCCTCATGAGCCTCGCGACGTTCCTTGGAGAAGGTGAAGAAGTTTTGATACCAACTCCAATGTTCGTCAGCTATGCCCCAGCCGTGATCCTTGCCGGAGGAAAGCCCGTCGAAGTGCCGACGTACGAGGAGAACGAATTCAGATTAACGGTTGACGATCTGGAGAAGTACGTTACTGAGAAGACTAGGGCTCTAATTATAAACTCCCCAAACAACCCGACAGGTGCAGTGCTAACTAAAAAAGATCTAGAAGAGATAGCGGATTTTGCAGTAGAACATGACTTGATGGTTATAAGTGACGAAGTTTATGAACACTTCATATATGATGATGCAAAGCATTACAGCATGGCAGCCCTTGACGGAATGTTTGAGAGGACAATAACAGTTAACGGCTTCTCAAAGACGTTTGCAATGACGGGATGGAGATTAGGTTTCGTTGCAGCACCTTCATGGGTTATTGAA
>QMUI01000005.1 GCA_003660485.1 Thermococci archaeon
AAAGTTTCATCATCTATAACCTTCTCGACCATTTCCGGAGTGTAGAGGCCGTTCTTATTTTCCACGACTTCAACCTCCAAGCCATGAAGCTTGGCGTAGCTCTTGACTATCGCGGATATCGTTGGAAACTCGAGGTCAAAGGATACTATCTTCATGCCCTTCCTGGGTTTAAGGGCCTGTAGGGCCCTCTTTAAACCGTCCGTAGTCTGAACGCTGAAGGTTACGTTATCTCTTTTCGTCCCAAGAAGCTTCGCCGCTTCCCTTTGAACGGGTTCAAGGTACATTGGATCCAGCTCTTCAACCGCATTTATCCCCTCTTTATAGTTTATAACGTCAAGGAGGAACTCGTTTACAGCTTTAAGAACCGTTACGGGCATCAATCCGAGGCCGGCCGTATTCAGGTAGGCCTTAAACTTCTCAAGCCCAGGGAACAAATGCCTCACATTCACTTCGACCACCATCTTAATGTTTGAATGAAGGTTTAATAAATTAACCTTAAAGCCAACCAGTTCCTCTACCTTGTGGTGGTTCCATGGAGAGAGATGAGATAGTCAAGTTCCTCGATGAATTCCTTAGTATCTCAGCTTACCCCGACAAGTCAAGCAACGGACTCCAAGTAGAAGGAAGAGAAGAGGTGAACACGGTAGCATTTGCGGTTGATGCGTGCTTAGATACGATAGTTAAAGCGAGGGCTTTCAACGCTGACATGCTTATAGTTCACCACGGGATAATATGGGGTGGTGTGAACTACGTTAAAGGACTGTTCGCTAAGAGACTAAAGGAACTTATGAAGGCCGAGATGAACCTGTACGTTGCCCACGTACCCCTCGACGCCCATCCGGAAGTTGGGAACAATGCTCAGTTGCTGAAGCTTCTGGGCCTAGAACCGAAGGAGCCCTTTGGAGAGTACAAGGGTGTGAGGATAGGTTTCATAGGGGAGTTTGAGGAGCCAAAACCACTCCCAATGATAGCTCAAATTTTGGCTGAGAAGCTCCCCGTGGACTACGTTAAGAGCTACGAGTTTGGCCTTCAGGAGGTTAAAAGGGTTGCAGTTATGAGCGGGGCGGGAGGGTTCGCGATAGAGGAGGCCAGCGAGAAGGCTGACCTCTTGATTACGGGAGAGTTCACGCACGCGGACTACAGAACCGCGGAAGACTTAAGGCTTAGTGTTATAGCTGCCGGTCACTACGCCACTGAAACTTTAGGGGTTAAGGCCCTAATGCCCATAATAAGGAAGAAGTTTGGGGTGAAAACAGTCTTCATAGACAGCCCAACCGGATTATGAGCGTCCCATGGCATAGTGGAGTAGCTCATCCCAGTCTAAGTTCAGTTGTAACCCTTCAATGCCGAACATTGTCCCTACAGTCGTGAAGATGAAGTAGAGAGCTATGAAGCTTATGAAAAAGCCAAACTCTGCAGTTAAGGCCACTATAAGTGAATCCTTTACATTGACTCCCTCTATTATTACAAAGAGCAACGTAAAGGCAAATGCTGCTAATAGGTGAACGAAGAGTAATAGAAAGACAGAAACTCCAGATACAACAAGGAGCGCCAACTTCCTAGGCCTCTTGTACGTGAATATCTCAAATCCCGTCTTTAGGAACTCATAATATGCAAAGATTCCAACGACTAAGACGAGAAAATCAGCCGGCTTTATGAAGGGATATGCCGAGAGGCTCATCCTTTTCCCTCCTTCCCCCTGGAATTTCATCGAACTCATATTCATCTTTTAGTCCAAGCAACAACTCAATTTCCCTGGGCGTTAAAACTGGCTTCCTCCAGTTTTCGTAGTCATCTATTGGAACCCTTGGGCATGCAACCACTACATAGGCGTCAAAGGGAAATCCCTCAAGCTTCATGTAACTTATTTCGTTCATGATTATAAGCCTTGCCTCTCTCCCATGCTCCCTCAAGAGCTGCACAATTCTCTCAGCCTCCTTGAGCCTTAGCTGGCCTTTCTTGGTGCTTACTATAACGCCAAATCTTTTAGCGTCAATAGCCTTAGCTATTTGGGCCCATCTCTTTCTTATGAACTTCTCTTTGAGCTCCTCCATCCACATGAAGTCACCGCTGTAGGGATTTATTGCCAGAACACTCTTTTTCGTTGACAAGGCGAGACCAAGTGGATGAAAGATTCCTGAGCCTATGAACAAAATTCCATCTCCCTCAGCCTTTGCAGCTGAGTAGTTGCATCCAAGCACTTGACCAGCCCAGGAAACCCTTGAGTCTCCCTTGCCTATTATAACCTGAAATCCATTTTTCTCTAAGAATTTCTTCGCTTCTTCGAGCTGATGTATATGCTGTGCCGTTGTTACGAGAATTATCTTTTTCCCTAGTTTCCTAATCTCTTCAATGTTTTTCCTTAAGGCCTCAATCACATCAACTTTCGCAAAGGCGGGAACGAATATCGTTGGGACTTCTAGGTGGAGCTTCATGTAGGAGTGGCCCAGATGTATCAACGCGTCGCAACCTAACAGCTTAGCCTCTTTATCTGCCGGATCGCAGGCACCGTAATTTATTTCACCATGGATTATCGCATTTATCCCATTCTCCTCTAAGAACGCCGCAAGCTCGTAGGCTTCCCTTCTGAGGCCTTCGGGGGACTGAATGAGAACTTTCTTGGCATTTAACTTCTGAAGTTCCCTTAAGATATCATTTTTAGGGATTTCGTGAAGCATGTAATAAAAAGGAGGGAGAATTAAAAAAGTTCACTCAACAACTTCCGCAAATGCAAACCTCTTCTTAACCGAGTTTATCACTATCTCGACCTCGTCCCCAACGTGGGTGTGGGGAACGAATATCACAAAACCCTTAATTCTGGCTATTCCATCTCCACCTTTGCCCATGCCCTCGATCTTAACTTTGTACCTTTCTCCAACTTTAACTGGGGCTTCAAATCTCCTGGGCCCTCCATTAAACTTTTTCTTTCCACCTTTTCCACCATACATCTCCAACACATCCATCCAATATTGGAGCAAGGCACTCAGAAGAGTGTCTTGCCCCACTTAAGCGTTAAAAAGTTCGTTAATAAATATTTTGGTGGCATAAAAGTAAGAATAATCAACCGCCAGAAACTACAGGGATCACTTCAACGAAATCCCCATCTTCCACTTCCTTGTCCTCAAGGGCAACTTTGCCATTGACCTTAGCTATGGCACTTTCCGTATTGAACCCTACTTCCCTAAGAACGTCCCTTACTCTCATTCCTTTTCTCCACTCAACCTCCCTCTCAATCCCCCTGCCAATGACTTTTACCTTTATCATTGCCCAACCCCCTTACTAATTCTACGAGGATCCTTAAATCTTGCCTTGAGGATTTTTCGAGCTAAATAAAAACCATCTCCGAACATATTATAAGTTTAACACGGCTGAAAATCCAAAAAATTTAAATCCACTACTGAATGAACTTTAATATCGGTGAAATTATATGATGTTGAAAGCGCAAGTTTTTGCATTGGTGTTGCTTTTAGCCCTCGGAGTTGTGGCAAGTGGATGTATAGGAGGGCAACAAACCCAGACAAAAGAGGAGGTTACGCAAATAGTAATTGGTGTTACCGATAAGGTCACCGACCTCGATCCTTCAAATGCTTATGATTTCTATACTTGGGAAGTCTTGAACAACATAATGGAGGGCCTAGTCAAGTACAAACCAGGAACCCTAGAAATTGAACCTGCAATTGCAGAAAGGTGGGAAGTAAACGAGGATTCGACTGTCTGGACTTTCTACCTAAGAAAGGACGTAAAGTTTGCTGACGGAACACCTTTAACCGCTAAAGATGTGGTTAGGAGCATAAAGAGAGTAATGAAGATTAATGGGGATCCAGCCTGGCTTGTAACTGACTTCGTCAAAGATGTCGTCGCTAAAGATGACTATACGGTAGTATTCTACCTTAAACAACCTACGAGCTATTTCCTTGCACTACTGACTACACCCCCATACTTCCCAGTTCACCCTAACTACTCTGATACTCAAATAGAGAGCGATGCAACATATGGAGGAGCCGGCCCCTATAGGATCGTCAAGTGGGTCAGAGATGAAGAATTAGTCCTTGAAGTTAACCCCTACTATTACGGAGAGAAGCCGAAGACGAAGAGGATAGTTATCAAGTTTTACAGGGATGCCTCAACAATGAGGCTGGCCCTACAGAACGGTGAAATTGATATAGCCTGGAGAACGCTAAGGCCAAGCGACATAAAGAGCCTTCAGCAAGGTGGCAACTTTAACGTTATCGAAATCCCAGGTGGTTTCATAAGGTACATATGTCTGAACACAAAGACTGACCCAACTAAGAATGTAAAAGTAAGGCAGGCCTTGGCTGCAGCAATTGACAGAAAGGAGATTGCGGAGAAGGTTTTCATGGGAACTGTCGAACCCCTGTACAGCCTAATTCCAAACGGAATGTGGAGCCACATAGATGCATTCAAGGAGAAGTACGGAGATGCAAACGTAGAGCTCGCAAAGAAGCTACTGCAAGAAGCAGGCTACAGCGAGAGCAATCCACTCCAGATAACCCTCTGGTACACGCCAACCCACTATGGAGATACCGAGGCTGATCTGGCACAGATCCTTAAGGAACAGTGGGAAAGGACTGGAATGATCAAGGTTGACATAAAGAGTGCGGAGTGGGGAACCTACGTTGACTACGCAAGGAAAGGACAGATGCAAGTCTATCTCCTGGGCTGGTATCCAGATTACCTTGATCCAGATGACTACACAACGCCGTTCCTCAAGAGCACGGCCAACAGTTGGGCTGGAACTGGCTATGCCAATCCAACGGTAGATGAACTCCTAACCAAGGCTCAGAGGCTCACAGATCAGAACGAAAGGACTAAGTTATACGAGGAAGTGCAGAGGATACTTGCAGAGGACGTTCCATACATACCGCTCGTGCAAGGTAAGCTGTACCTGGTCACCCAAAAGAACGTTAAGGGAGTTGTAATTGGCCCAGACATGATATTCCGCTACTCTACACTCTATAAAGAGTAGTCTCTTTTTCCTTCTTCTTTATTAAATTTAGGGAGGTGTTTAAATGAGTAGGGGACTAGGAAGGTATATCCTTATTAGAGCCTCTATGATCATCCCAACGATCCTAATTTTATATACGGTGGTGTTCATATTCTTGAGAATTCTTCCAGGAAACCCAATATTGGCGGTAGTGGGAACTAAGAGTATCTCACCAGAGCAATTGGAGCATTTAATGAAGATGGCCGGTCTGGACAAGCCATATCACGTTCAATATTTTGAGTACCTTTGGAACATTCTTCATGGAGATTTCGGAGTAACCTTAGCGTTTCCAATGGGTAAACCGGTGTGGGATTATTTAAAGCAGAGGTTCCCGGCAACCCTCGAATTAACGATTTGGGCATTTACAATTAGTGTCCTCTTAGGCTTGCTTACAGGAGTCTTAGGGGCAACGAAAAAAGGGACAAAAGTGGACACTTCAATGAGACTCTATAGTATAATAGCGTACACGCTCTTCATACCATGGTTCGGCATGATGCTTCAGTACATATTTGGAGTAAAACTTCACCTCCTCCCGACCTCTGGAAGACTTGACCCAGGAGTTCATCTACAAACAATAACAGGCCTATACGTACTCGACAGCATACTAACCGGAAACTGGGATGCCCTAGTTAGTGCCGTAAGGCACTTAATACTACCCGCATTTACCCTTGGAATTGTTCTCAGCGGTGCATATACAAGGTTGGTTAGGAATAACATGGTGGATGTATTAAGTCAAGACTTCATAAGGGCCTATCATGCGAGGGGCGTTCCCCCGAGAAAGGTTACATGGTACGCTCTAAAGAATGCTTTTATTCCTGTGGTTACCTTAATGGGACTCCAGTTTGCAATCCTCTTGGGAGGTGCCGTTCTTACAGAAACCACCTTTAGCTGGCCCGGGATGGGAACTTTCATAGTCGACAGAATTGATTATAGGGACTACAACGCAATTCAAGGAGCAGTAATATTCTTCGCGTTCTTCGTGGGCTTAATTAGCCTGATAGTTGACGTGATCTATGCAATCCTCGATCCAAGGGTTAAGTACTGAGGTGATAAAATGGAAGTTATAAGGCCAATGACAAAGTTTCTCCTAGAGAAAAAGCCCGGAAGAGGAATGCTACTCTTTGGAATAGCTGTAGTTCTCATGGTAGTTATAATGGCAATTTTCGCTCCAATAATTGCCCCATACGATCCAACCAAGAGCACTAAGGACGTTTTTGCTCCCCCGAGCCTTAAGCATCCCATGGGAACTAACAGGTTAGGACAAGATGTATTCTCAAGGATAGTCTGGGGATCAAGGGTCGTCCTATCGGTAGTTTTCATGGCCACCCTCCTATCTATGATCATTGGAATTCCCCTGGGTCTGATCTCAGGCTACTATGGAGGGAAAATCGACAGGTTACTGAGCATAATAATGGACAGCATTTATGCATTCCCAGCCTTGATATTGGCAATTGTCATTGCGGTAGTTTTGGGACCAAGCCCCGTGAACACTGCAATAGCGATAAGTTTCGTTTACGTACCTACTTATTTCAGGATGGTTAGAGGGCAGACATTAAGCCTAAAGAACCAGCTGTTCGTTGAGGCCGCGCATGCCATAGGAGCGAAGGACAGGGAAGTCATGGTGAAGTACATACTCCCAAATCTGGGCCCGACGGTTCTTGTAGTATTCACGCTGAGCGTTGCCGATGCTATACTAACGGAGGCAGGTCTAAGTTTTCTTGGTCTTTCCGTGACGCCGCCAACGCCAGACTGGGGCTACGATCTGAGGGTAGGTCAGCCGTTCTTGCTTGACGGCTATTGGTGGCTGGTCTTCTTCCCTGGAGTGATGATCATGCTCCTAGCGATGGCATTCGCACTGATAGGTGAAGCTCTAAACGAGAGAATTTCCCTGGGGGTGAGGTAATGCTACTGGAAGTTAAAGACCTCTCCATTTATTATTACACGCTCTCGGGAGTCGTCAAGGCAGTTGAAGGAGTAACATTCTCCATAGACGAGAAAGAGTGGGTAACGTTCGTTGGGGAGAGTGGCAGCGGAAAGTCAACCGTTGCTAGTGCCATAATCAGGCTGGTTCCACCCCCAGGAAAAATAGTTAGTGGTCAAATAATGTTCGAAGGAAAGGATCTGCTAAAGCTAAGTGAGGAGGAGATGAGGCAAATTAGAGGAAAAGATATCAGTATGGTGTTCCAAGATCCCATGACGAGCCTAGATCCCTTAAGAAAGATAGGAGATCAGCTCGTTGAAGCAATGACCGTTCACGGAGTCGACGAAGATGAAGCCAAAGAAAGGGCAAAAGAACTACTCGAAAAGGTAAACATTCCTCCGGACAGGTTCGATTACTATCCACACCAGCTCTCTGGAGGTCAGAGACAGAGGGTCAGCATTGCAATTGCGATGGCTTTTAATCCAAAATTACTCATCGCCGACGAGCCTACTACCGCCCTGGATGTTATAGTTCAGGATTCCATTATGGATCTAATTCAAAGCCTGAAGGAAGAGGGAACAAGCATATTCTTCGTGACCCACGACATTTCACTCGCGGCTGAGAGGAGCGATAAGATAGCGGTAATGTACGCCGGAAAGCTCGTAGAGTTTGGAACCGTTGAACAGATTGTGGAAAATCCCCTCCATCCCTACACCCAGGCCCTTCTCAATAGCGTTCCCGACTTATGGACCGAGAAGCCCGTCAAGGCCATTCCAGGTTACCCACCGGACTTAAGAAATCCGCCAAGGGGGTGCAGATTTCATCCAAGATGCCATATTTTCGCAGAGAAAGGAGAGCTGAAGGGACTGTGCGATGCAGAAGAGCCGATGATGATCGAATACGAGAAGGGACACTTCGTTGCCTGTCATCTCTATGGAGGGAGCAGAAATGAGTGAGCCCCTCCTGAAAGTTGAGAACCTGAAGAAGTACTTCCCTATAAAAAGAGGAATAATCGAAACACTTAGGAGGGCACCAGTAAGGTACGTTAAAGCCGTAGATGGCATAAGTTTTGAAATAAAGAGAGGAGAAGTTCTTGCACTCATAGGTGAAAGCGGATGCGGAAAGACCACAGCGGGAAGAACTATACTGAGGCTAATAGAACCGACCGACGGAAGGATAATCTTTGATGGGGTTGATATAACTAAGTTAAGCAGGGAAGAGCTTAGACCATTCAGGAGGAGGATGCAGATAATATTCCAAGACCCATACGCGAGCTTAAGCCCCAGGATGAAAATAGGAGATGCGATAGCCCACCCACTTCTGGTTCATGGACTTGCAGATAAGGAAGAGGCAAAAGAGCTAGCCCTGAAAATGCTCAGGAGGGTAGGGTTAACTCCTGAAGATGAGTTTTACGAGAGGTACCCACACCACTTAAGCGGAGGACAGAGGCAGAGAGTTGTAATAGCTAGGGCAATGATCCTCAAACCGGAATTCGTTGTTGCAGATGAAGCAGTTTCAATGATTGACGTATCAATGAGGGCCGCAATTCTCGACTTGCTAGAGAGCTTCAGGAAAGAATATAACATGAGCCAACTCTTCATTACGCACGATATTGCAGTGGGGAAGCTAATAGCCGACAGGATAGCGGTAATGTACCTAGGCAAGATAGTCGAGATAGGGCCCACGGATGAAGTCCTTAAGAACCCGGCCCATCCCTATACGATGGCCCTAATTCAGGCTGTTCCCTCAATAGCGAGAAAGAAGGAGAGGAAAATTGAGATCACCGGAGAGGTTCCAAACGCCGCGAATCCACCTTCTGGATGCAGATTCCACCCAAGATGCCCCCTAGCAACTGAAGAGTGCAAGAGTAAGGAACCAGAGTTAATTGAGGTCTCCCATGAACACTTTGTGGCTTGCCACCACCCGTTAAGGTGAGAAGATGCTTAGAAAGCTTCCCTTCCCAATTTTATTGCCGTCAGCAGATGGCTTTGACTGCAAAAACGCATACAACCCCTCAGTGATTTATAGAAAAGGGAAGTCCATCATGCTGTACAGGGGTGAATGCAAAGACAGAAAAACTGGAAGAATAGGCCTAGCGATAAGTGAAGATGGCATTAACTTCACTAAATTTCCAGAACCTGTACTTGAGCCTGAATATCCCTGGGAAGCAAAAGGTGTTGAGGATCCAAGGGTGGTAAAGTTAGGAAAGAAGTACGTGATGACGTACACAGGTTACGATGGGAAGATCGCGAGGCTCTGCATAGCAACTTCAAAGAACTTACTCTCATGGAAAAAGCATGGGCCTATATTTGATGACTTTCCAGAGAATTACCTGAGGCCAAGGGGATGGACGAAAAGCGGTGCAATACTCCCAGTTAAGGTCAATGGAAAATACATCATGTACTTCGGAGATTCAAACATTTGGATTGCATACTCAAAGGACGGTAAAAATTGGGAGTACTCAGAAAAGCCAATTCTAAGCCCAGGAGAGCTGTTGTTGATAGAACCGGGGCCTCCACCCTTATTAACCGATAAAGGCATCGTACTCTTCTACAACTCGGCGGATAAGAGTTTAGTCTACAGAGTTAGGGTTGCCGTCTTTGATAAGAAGAATCCAGGGAAGGTAATATGGAACTCAGGGACTCCAATTTTAGAGCCCGAATATCCCTGGGAAAAGTTTGGCCACGTTAATAACGTTGTGTTTTTGGAAGGACTAGTGGGGGATAACGAGAGGACGCTCTTCTACTATGGGGCAGCCGATAGGTACATTGGTTTAGCAGTATGGAAAGGGAGCGTTGAGATGTTACTACAAGCATTGGGATTTTCAAAACCTATATAAGGCAAGGCATTATGCCAAGGAAGGGGAGAGTAAGGTGGAAGAGGAACTCAAACCGGAGAAAATTCAAGAGATTAAGCTAGGAGACTGCCCGATTTGTGGAGGTAAGGGAACGTTAAAGGCAATCCAGTTCATTCACAAGATCCCCTACTTCGGCGAGGTCATGGAGTCAACAGTAATCTGCGAGAGGTGCGGCTACAGGAGTGCAGATGTCATGATTCTCGAGGAAAAGGAGCCGAGGCTGTACGAGATCAAGGTAGAGAACGAGAAAGACCTCTTCACGAGGGTAGTTAGAAGCAAGAGTGGGACTATAGAGCTTGAGGAGCTCGGAATAAAGATAGAGCCCGGACCAGCAGCCCAAGGGTTTGTAAGCAACATAGAGGGAGTTCTGGAGAGGGCAAAGGAAGTTCTCCTCATGGCAAGAGACTTCAAGAAGGAGGAGAACGATGAAGAGGCCGTAAAGAAGATAGATAAGTTGTTGAAGTACATCGAAGATGTTAAGGAAGGCAAAAAACCCCTGACCATCAGGATTATGGATCCCTTTGGCAACAGCGCCCTGATAGGGGAGAAAGTCAAGAGCAGGAGATTGACAAAGGAGGAAATAAAGAAGCTTAGCACCGGACCTTACGTAGTCATTGATCCAGAGGCTCGGCAATAACAGCTAAATCCCTAACCTTGAAGACGAAGGCCCTCTTCTCTCCCTTAAGCCCCTGCTCAATCTTCCTCCTTATTCTCCAGTACTCCTCCTCAGGAACGCTCATCCTCAGGGTGGCCCTTCCGTAGCCCTCCTTCCTTAGAAAGTCGTTTATCCTCACCGGATGGAATGGCATTGTTGCAACGACAACATAGGATCTCTTGAAGTACTCGCTCTTTATTTCTTCATCTCCTGTGGCAAGGATCCTCCTCTTCTCCCTCAACAAAAGCTTAAGTTCGCCCTTAACCTTGTGGAAGAGCTCATTTATTAGGTCTGCGTAGTCTATAGCCTGAGGAATTTCATAAAGATACCTCTCGGGAGTTTCGGTTTCATCAACTATGTTCTCCAGCTCAGGGTTACTCTCGAGCCTTGCCCCCTGGGGCAATATGACGGCACTTCTCTCGGCCTTAGCCAAGGGTTCGGTGTAGAAGGTTAGCCTATTAACGTGGCCGTAGAGGTCTATGTACTCGAACTCGCCCTTCCACGGAACCTTTTCGCGCCTTATCTGGGGGGGTAGATCGAAGATGAAAGCTTCAGCTTTTTCCTTATAGGCCTCGTACACCTTTAAAGGACTCGGAAGGAGATCCTCAAGGTTTCTCTCCGGAACCTCTGGGGGCCTTGCAGGGTCGGAGAATATAACTTTCGCATCAATCTTCTCAATAATATCTGGGTTCAAAGAATCACCAACAAGGAACTCGATGTTAACCCCATACTTCTCCGCGTTTCTTCTTGCGAACTCTATCTTTAGGGGATCTATATCAACGCCCACTGCCCTTATCCCATGCTTGGCGAAGAATATCAGCTGAATTCCAACGCCACAGGAAACGTCAGCTATGCTCTCCACTCCCTGCTCCTTCAACCTCCTTCCCCTGTACTCAGCCACAATTTCATGGGTTGCGTACCTAAGCCCCTCGAGATCAAACCAGAGGTCGGTTCTTGAGAACTTCTCCCTCGCCTTTATTCTAGCCCTAGCTACCTCCAACGCTAATTTAAATTCTTCCTCAGAAAGACCTAAGGTCCTCCTTATCTTCTTCTCATCGTACCCCTTCCTTATCATCTCCTCCGCCGTTCTAACGTGCTCCTCAGTGAGCATGATCCCACCTCCTGACGAGGTAGATAGTGATTGCAACCCTCAACGTACTCCACACTGCAAGTAGAGCAAACAGAGGCTTTATCCATCCCAGGAGTGTAAAGAGCATTGTTGTGAATATCCTCTCGTCTCTCTTTCCTGGGATCCTCCTTAATGCTGGGATTACCTTATAGGCATCGACACAGTAGGCCCCCCTAAACCTCTCGGTTGAGTAGCTAACCATAGCCGAGGAGAACATTGCAATTCCAGCTATAACCCACCATATGGGTTCCCTTATTGAAACATAAGCTAAGGTCAGGAGGAACGTAAAGTCAACGTACCTGTCAAGTATTGAGTCGAAGTAGCCGCCGAACTTACTCGTCTGCATCCTGGCCCTCGCTATCTCTCCATCGACGCCATCGAGAATTGAGCTTATCTGATACAGGATTCCAGCCAATGGGACACTGATGAGGTTCATTAGACCCGAGAATATGCCAAAGAGAAAAGTTATAATGGTAAGCTGATTGGGCGTGAAGTGCTCAACCAATAAAACGGAGATCCTTGTAGAGATCTTCCTGTTTAAGTGCCTGCTTATGAATCCATCTCCAACCCCCTTAACGGAGGTGTAAACTATGAGCTTCCTCGCCTTCTTGAGCTCCTCCGGCGTGTCAACGTCCATCCAGAAGAGGCCATCCACAAAGGTAACCTCAAGCCTTGCCTCCCTCACAACGTCCCTAAGCTCGACAACTTCCCTTTCCTTAGCTAATCTCTCGGTAACTTCAAATATCGAGTCGTCAAGCACGAAAAAGCCAGTGTCTAGGGCATCCCACTCCTCAAGCTGCTTCCCTATATCTTCAACCCTCCCATTCTTCACCTTAACCTTTGTTGCCTCATCAACATCAACGAACATAGGCTTTCTATCCGCTATTAGTCCTCGACCCTTAACGGCAAGCTCGTAAAACCTCTCCTCGTAGATGTGATCGCTCATGACGAGCACGAACCTGCCTGTTACGTGCCCTTTAGCTACGTGAAGGGAAAAGCCGTTGCCCCTCTCGGGCTTTGGATTAACTACAATCTCGGCGTTAAGGTTATGCTTCCTCACGAACTCCTCATAAAGATCCTTGTACTTTTCGTTCGTCACTATCACGAACTCACTCACTCCAAACTTCTGGAGGTTTTTGATCGTCCTGTAGATAAGTTCCCTGCCTGCAACCCTGATTAAACCCTTCGGCTTCTCACCCATCCTCGTCCCGTATCCCGCGGCCAGTATTACCGCTTTCACTCCCTCACCCCTTAACGGAGTTAGAAGGGAGAAGTTAAAAGTTTTAGTGTCAAAAGGTTAGAAAATCTCATTGGGCCTGATGGAGAACTTCGAGGAAAGGTACATTCTCAAAATCCTTATCAAAGGTGGCAATTTTCGAAATCCTATAAAACTTGCAGGTGGCTGCTATGAGAGCATCATTTGGCAATAAACCAAATTCCTTGGAGAGAGTAACTGCTTCGTTTAGGATTTCCTTATTAGGTGGGAGCAACTCTATAATCCCAAGCTCAATGTTCTCCAGTATAAACTCCGAGAGATACTTAAAAACAGGGTCAAATCTCTCCCGTTCCTGCATGAACATTTTCTTAACCCTGAATTTTCCGGTACAGCCAAATAACCTTTCTGTTTCCATATAGAGCAGTTTAAAGAACAACATTTGGAGAAACGTAAGGCATGTTTTCATTTATCGCATAGTCTAAAAGTTCTATTGCATCTTTAACTCCATAATAATGCCTAAACAAAAACGGAAGTGTCAATAAATATCTTCATTTTCAAACCTCTCTTCCAGCTCTTTAATTTTCTCCTCAGGCAATTTTGCCATAACGAATTTCCTAATGTCCACTTTTTTATGATGATCTTTAACCGGCTCCCTTCTTTTAAGTTAACTTTCTTGAGAGGCCTGAAAACACCGTTTTCATAAATTACTCCTATAACTTTCGTTATCAAAATACCTATTTTAACAGCTTATATAAAGCCATTGCCATCGGAGGCCTTTCGACAAAGCTAGGAGCTTCAAGAAACTTTATAATGTTCTAAAGGATGAATGAAAAGTATGGGAGATATGGGAACGCTTATTAACGCTTATTAAAAGTGTATTCACTCGTGTCTTGAAAAAACATGGTATAGAACCTATGAGGATTATTTTGTTTGGATCTAGAGCTAGAGGTGACTTTTCGAAGGAGTCTGACTGGGATATCCTCATTATTGCCAAGGA
>QMUI01000006.1 GCA_003660485.1 Thermococci archaeon
TAAGATTACCTCCATAGAAGTCATTGAAAGGGCAAAGGCAAGGCCTGAGGTTCATTTTAAGGCAGAGCTTGAGCCTAAGCCCAACCTTCCAAGTGTTACGATTCTGGGAACTGGAGGAACTATAGCTAGTAGAGTTGATTATGAAACTGGAGCAGTTTATCCTGCGTTCACGGCAGAAGAACTAGCTAAAGCTGTCCCGGAAATATTTGAGATAGCAAACGTTAAGTCCAGGTTACTCTTCAACATCTTCAGCGAGGACATGAAGCCTTCCCACTGGGTAAGAATAGCCCATGAAGTGGCGAAGGAGCTGAACTCTGGAGCTTATGGAGTTGTCGTTGCTCATGGAACCGATACCATGGGGTATACTTCTGCGGCCTTAAGTTTCATGCTTAGGGATCTCAATAAGCCTGTAATATTGGTAGGTGCCCAGAGGAGCAGTGATAGGCCGAGTAGCGATGCCGCGATGAACCTGATATGCTCGGTCAGAATGGCGGTCAGCGAAGTGGCGGAGGTCATGGTTGTGATGCACGGTGAAACCGGGGATACTTACTGCCTTGCCCATAGGGGAACCAAAGTAAGGAAGATGCATACAAGCAGGAGAGACGCCTTTAGAAGCATAAACGATATTCCCATAGCTAAGATATGGAGCGACGGTAAAATAGAGTTCCTAAGGGATGACTACCGGAGGAGGAACGAGGGGGAGGTTTGGGTTGATGATAAAATTGAGGAAAAAGTTGCCTTGGTGAAGATGTACCCTGGTATAAGCCCTGAGATAATAGACTTCTTTGTCGACAGAGGGTACAAGGGAATAGTTATAGAGGGAACTGGGTTAGGTCATACACCAAACGATATGATACCTTCAATAAGAAGGGCAGTAGAAGAGGGGGTTGCAGTTTGCATGACTAGCCAGTGCCTCTACGGAAGGGTTCACATGAACGTTTACGCAACGGGAAGAAGATTGTTAAAAGCAGGAGTTATCCCCTGTGAGGACATGTTACCGGAGACGGCCTATGTAAAGCTGATGTGGGTTTTAGGCCACACTCAAGATCTCAATGAAGTGAGAAACATGATGCTGACTAACTATGCGGGAGAAATAACTCCCTACACGAAGCCCAATACTTATCTAATTTAAGGGGTGGTGGAGATGGCTAACATCGACTATGAACAAATTGGCCTTAAAGTTGGATTGGAGATTCACCGTCAACTTGATACAAAAAAGCTCTTCTCTCCAGTTCCAAGCGAGCTAACGGACAAAGTTGATTTCACGTTTCAAAGAAGGCTAAGACCCACAATGAGTGAACTAGGTGAAGTTGATCCGGCGGCGCTTGAGGAGTTCAAGAAGGGGAGAATTTATATTTATGAGGGAAACAATGAGCTAAGCGATCTCGTCTATATGGATGAGGAACCTCCAAGGGGTCCCGACAGGGAGGCTTTGGAGGTTGCCCTTCAAATTGCTTACCTTCTAAACGCAAAGCCCGTAGATGAGATTTACTACATGAGGAAGATCGTTATTGACGGTTCAAATGTTTCTGGATTCCAGAGAACCGCTATAATAGCTACCGATGGAAAAGTTGAGACGCCCTGGGGAACAGTTGGAATCCCAACTATATGCCTTGAGGAAGATGCTGCGAGGATAATAGAGAGGAAGGACAGGGAGGTAATTTATAGGGTAGATAGGCTTGGCATACCCCTAATTGAGATAAGCACCACTCCAGATATACACCATCCAGAGCAGGCTAAAGTTGTTGCAAAGTTCATTGGTGATGCCTTAAGGGCGACAAGGAAGGTCAAGCGTGGTCTTGGAACTATAAGGCAGGATTTAAACGTTTCTATAAAGGGCGGGGCAAGGATAGAGATAAAGGGAGTTCAAGAACTGGACATGATCCCTCTAATAATAGAGAGGGAGGTACAGAGACAACTGAATCTGCTGAAAATAAGGGATGAGCTGAGGAAGAGGGGAGTTAAACCCGAGGATATAAAGGAAGAATTCTACGATGTAACCGATATCTTCCAAAACACCAAGTCAAAGATTATTGGGAGGACAATAAAGAAGGGCGGCAAAGTTTTGGCGATAAAGCTTCCCAAGTTTAAGGGTCTAATAGGGATGGAAATTCAGCCTGGAAGGAGGCTGGGAACTGAATTTGCGGACAGGGCAAAGAAGTACGTTCCTGGAATATTCCATAGTGATGAGTTGCCAAACTACGGCATAACCCAGGAGGAAGTCGAGAAGGTCGTCGAACGGCTCAGCCTTGGAAATGAGGATGCCTTCGTTTTGGTTGCCGCCGAGGAAGAAACAGCGAAGAATGCTCTGCGTGAAGTGATTAAACGTGCAAGGGAGGCAATTGAAGGTGTTCCCGAAGAGACGAGGAGGGCCCTTCCAGATGGTAATACGCAGTACATGAGACCGCTCCCAGGAAAGGCTAGAATGTATCCCGAGACGGATGTACCTCCACTGAGAATTCCGGATGATCTGAAGAGAAGAATAAAGGAGAACCTCCCAGAGCTACCCCAGGCTAAGGTTGAGAAGTACGTTAAGGAGTACAAGATTGATAGAAGCTTAGCACAAACGTTGGTTGACGATGAAAGGGATGAGCTATTCGAAGAGCTAATTGAGATGGGCGTTAAGCCATCGCTTGCGGCTTCGGTTCTAGTAGTCGTTCTTAAGGGATTAAGGAAGGATGTTCCAATTGAGAACATTACTGAGGATCACATAAGGGAGGCCTTCAAACTTTATCTCGAAGGGAAGATAGCGAAGGAGGCCTTTGAGGAGATATTCAAGGAGCTCGCTCTGCACCCGGAGAAGACAGCTGAGCAAGTAGCTCAAGAGAGAGGATTAACACTATTGAGCGAGGAGGAAGTCGTGAAAATCGTTGAGGAAGTAATACAGCAGAACGTTGATGTTGTGAAGGCCAAGGGTATGGGGGCCATGGGTTTAATCATGGGTAGGGTTATGGCAAGGGTGAGGGGCAAGGCAGACGGTAAATTGGTAAGCCAGATCGTGAGGAAGAAGATCCAGGAACTCTCCCAGGGATGATGAGGTTCGCTAGATCTGAAGCGTGATGAACCCTAGGGTATCTGACCTCTATCTTTTTTAACCCTTCTTTCTCTCTTTTTGACGGATGATGAGGCCTACCTCGCTGAGCAGTGATGATTGGGTGAGCTGCCTGACAATTTCCTAAGATTCTTGATTTTTAATTTGCGTTAATTTTGCATGATCTTTGTCGAAATTGCCCATGACAAAGGACAAATATTTAAATGTACATGTTTAACAACTTATATAACTCTTCCGCTCGATATCAGGCTTCGATATACATTTGTGCGGAGGTGTGCATAGATGGGCATCTTTAAAAGATATCTTGAATACCCTGTTTTGCAGAAGATCCTCATTGGTCTTATCTTAGGTGCAATATTCGGACTTATAGCGGGCCACTATGGCTACGCAGATGCAGTGAAGACGTACATCAAGCCATTCGGCGACCTGTTCGTTAGGCTATTGAAGATGCTAGTTATGCCGATAGTCTTCGCATCGCTAGTGGTAGGTGCAGCAAGCATAAGTCCAGCAAGGCTTGGTAGGGTTGGTGTTAAGATAGTTGTCTATTACCTCCTAACGTCAGCATTTGCGGTGACATTGGGAATAATTATGGCTAGGGTCTTCAATCCTGGAGCGGGAATCCAGCTAACTCTCGGTGGTCAACAATTTCAGCCAAAACAGGCGCCATCGATGGTTCAGACTTTACTCAACATAATCCCCACAAACCCATTCAGTGCATTAGCAAATGGTCAAGTTCTTCCAACTATATTCTTCGCAATAGTCCTTGGAATTGCGATAACTTATCTAATGAACAGTAAGGATGAGAAAGTTAGGAAGAGCGCTGAAACACTACTCAACGCAATTAATGGTTTGGCCGAAGCAATGTACAAGATCGTTGGTGGAGTGATGCAGTACGCCCCTATAGGTGTCTTCGCATTGATAGCAAATGTAATGGCCCAACAGGGAGTTAAAGTCGTTGGAGAGCTCGCAAAGGTCACCGTTGCAGTTTATGTTGGACTGGTTCTCCAGATACTCATCGTGTACTTCATCCTCCTCAAGATCTTCGGTATCGATCCGATCAAGTTTATCAGCAAGGCTAAGGATGCCATGCCCACCGCTTTCGTTACGAGGAGCTCAAGCGGTACCCTGCCAGTTACAATGAGGGTAGCCAAGGAGATGGGTGTTTCGGAGGGAATATACTCCTTTACGCTTCCACTGGGAGCCACTATAAACATGGATGGTACAGCCCTATACCAGGGTGTCTGTACCTTCTTCATAGCTAATGCCCTTGGAATGCACTTAACGATTGGCCAGCAGTTAACGATAGTTCTTACGGCAGTTCTGGCATCAATAGGAACCGCCGGTGTTCCCGGCGCTGGAGCAATAATGCTTGCAATGGTTCTCCAGAGTGTTGGATTGCCTCTAACAGATCCGAACGTTGCCGCTGCTTACGCGATGATACTTGGTATCGATGCAATTCTTGACATGGGTAGGACGATGGTCAACGTTACCGGAGACCTTACAGGAACCGCAATTGTTGCAAAGACTGAAGGAGAGCTTGAGAAGGGAGTTATTGCCTGAAGAACTTTCCTTCTTTATATTTTATTGAAGGTGCTATCTTCTCTAGAATGTGGGGCTTTTTCAGGATACTTTCAACCCTTTTTTCATGAACCCTAAAGCCTCTCCTAAACCATCTTGGATATACCCTAAGCGTATCGCCGCATAATAATTCTTCCCGCTCACATCTCCTCCATAGATCCTCCGGCTTTGCGTATCCCTTCTCTATAATCTCAAGATAGAGATCCCACAGGGTTGGCCTTCTTACGTGGTCTATACCTAGGAGATTCATACCACAGCAATCCATGTCTAGTGGGTGATGATACTCAAAAAGCCCCTCCTTACATGTTGAAAACGCTAATCCCTCTTTTCTTGTTTCCTTTGAAAATTCTTCAGTTATTCTGATCCTATAAGGGAGAGGGGGCTGAATTAAGGGAGCTTCTTCATTAGAGGTTCCAGGTAAATAAGATGACCACTCTTCTCCGTATACCTCTTCCCCTGGGAACAACTTAGAGAAAAATCTAAGGAGATTTCTCTCTATCCTTAAGAACTCAAGGATTATCATTTCAGCTCCGGCGGACGCTACTTCTGATACGAAGGTTTCTATATCCTTAATCCATCCTGGGATGAACGGCTGAACTCTGACGATTACCGGAATTCCAATTTCTGAAGTCCTCCTTATGAGGTCTAATCTTTCTTGTGGACTTGGTGCGAGTGGCTCCAGAATTCTTGAGTCCCCTAGTGTTGACAATGAAACCTGAAACACTAAAAGTCCCTCACTACCAAGGGCCTCCATAATTTCTATATGCTTTTCCCCAGGAATGAGCTTAGTGTTCACAATTACCGGAACCTTTTCCCTGTAAGCGAGCTTTAAGGCCTTAAGGGTTATCTTTGCTTCTCCTTGAAAAGGATCACTTAATGCGGAAAATCTGACTGGAGTTATTCTTAATCCTTCCCTCTGCATTCTACCAAGCTCTCTTATTAGTTTAAAGACGTTCCATATGGGTCTTGGCTTCCCGTGCGGCCCTCTGTACCACCTGGCATAGCAGTAGATGCATCCTACCTCGCAGGTCGTGAAGACTTCTCCCCTAATTACACTGTGGCATAGCGAACTGACGTGACTACTCGGTCCTATTATGAAGCTCTCGAGCTTCATCATGCAAGCCTTTTTATTCTCCCTAAAATATACTATCCCTTGGGGATAGGAATGGGTGTGTACATCTTTACTCCTGAAGATCTGCTCAGGTATGAGGTTATAACTCAGGATTGCCTCAATATTTTAAAGGAGGCCTTGGAAAGAAGAGAAGACATTCTGGTAGTTGGAGGAACAAGGGCAGGAAAGACTAAATTAGTTGAAGCAATGACTTTCTTAATTCCTGAAAACTGGAAGATAGCCGTTGTTACCGCGTACAATGAGTTCAAGCCCTTTAAGGATAACATCTTCGTTATAAACACGGAGTTTGACGGCAGGAGCGTTGACGCAAGAACCGAAGAGGTAATTGAGAAGATAAACTCGATAAATCCGGACTACGTTATAATAGATACCATTCACACCGTTAGCGTCCCCAGGATTCTCGAAAAGTTGACAGATAAATATGGCTTCATAATAACCTCTTTAGTCCTCTCGAGGAATCTCCGGGACGAGATTAAGCATTGGCTAAAGATAGATGATAAGACGTTAAAAAAGTTTGAGCTCGTTGTGGAGCTCTACAGAGACATAAAAACGGGGCATAGAAAGGTTAATGCGATATACAGGATAAAAGAAAAAGAGTTGGAGAAGCTATGCTAAACCCTTCTGCTTCTTCAATTCGTTTATTACTTCCCTGAGGTTATCGAGCATCTCCCTTATGTCATCGAACGGTATGTAACCCATGTGACCAATCCTGAATGTTATCTCCTTGACACTACCATACCCCTTAGCTAGCTCGAATCCTCTCTTCCTCATGGCCTCGTAGACCTCATCTCCCTTTATTCCCTTTGGAGTTAAGACGGCGGTAATCGTTGGGCTCTCGTAGCCCTCTTCAGCTAGGATGCTGAGGCCTATCTCTTTAACTCCTTCCCTGATCATCTCAGCCCTCTTCTGGTACATCTCAAGCCACTTCTCCTTCCCGCCCATCTTCTCTATTATCCTGAGGACGACGTTTAGGCCAAACACTTGTGGCATTGGAGGCGTTGAGGGTGTTGACTCCTTTTCCTTGAGGTACTTAACGTACAGTGGAATGTCAAAGTACCATCCCCTCTCTGGCATTTTTTCAGCAATCTCTAGGAATCTCTCGCTGAAGACTCCAATCGCAAGTCCTGGAGGAACACCGAATGCCTTTTGGGAGCTTGAGAATACAACGTCAAGCTCCCATTTATCGAACTTTATGTCTGCCCCTCCCATCGCTGAAACGGCATCGACGAACACTAGCTTATCGTGTTCTTTTGCCACTTTGGCGAGCTCTGGGAGGGGATTCAAAACGCCAGTTGATGTTTCATTGTAGGTTATCGTTACGGCCTCAACGTCAGGGTTCTTCTTTAGGGCGTCATCTAGATCTTCGGGCTTTACAGCTTTTCCGGGCTCGTATTCTAAAACTACTGCCTTTCTTCCGTTGGTTTCCACAACCTCCTTGTACCTCTTCCCGAATGCTCCAATTATAGTGACTAAAACTTTTCCACCCTTTGTTACTCCATTTCTAATACTTGCTTCCATGATTCCGGTTCCGGAGCTTGGGACTAGTAGAACTTCTCCCTTCTTAACCTCGAGGAAGTCCCTGAGCCTTTCGACAGTATCAACGTGCACCTTTCTGTACTCTTTGGATCTGTGGCTGAACATCTGAACTTTCATTATCTCAAGTACTTCCGGGAAGCATGCAACTGGTCCTGCTGTAAAGAGCTTGTATTTTGGCTTCACCATTTCATAAACTTCTCTAAAGGCCTCCTCATATTCCATACCCCTCACCAACTTCAATATTGTTTTATAGCTATAAAAATGATTTGGACTTGGGAATGTACATGCTTCAAGAAATAATCAAGGATGAAATAAGGAAATTGAAACCTATCCTAAGTGAGTATGGTATAGAGTTGGAAAGGTTCTTAGCGAAGGGAACAACAAGCTATATATTCCTTGGTATCTTTAATAATGAGAGGGTTATAATAAAGTATCAAAGACCTGATACCCCTCGGAAAACATTGAAAAGAGAGGCTCGTATACTAGAGATCCTTAAAGGTAGGAACATAACTGGGGACTTAGTTTCCTATATGCAGCTTGGAGGAAGAGAATTACTTATAAGGAAGTACGTTGATGGGGAACCCCTAATAAAAGCACTTCCTAAGAAGAGAGACATCCTAAAAATAGCTGGGAAGGCTTATACTCTTGATATCTTAGGGATTGATCATGGGCAGATTCAGGGGGGCAAACACATAATAATAGGGGACGATGTCTGGATAATTGACTTTGAAAAGGCTAGTACTGAAAGAAAGCCAAGGAACTTAACATCAGCAATGGCAATGTTGTTCCTCTCTAATAACGTGATTTCTCGTAGAATTTCTGATGAATATAGGATTATGGAAGATTTCAGAAAAATGTTGAGATCAGCGCTCAGAGAGTATAAGGTTTCTAAGGATATCAAGAAAGTCATGGAGGTTTTATCTACCCTTTAAATCCGGCAATCATTGGTGTGGCAGTTCCCAAGAGCAATAATACAATTCTCGGATCTATAATGAAATTAAATGCTATCGTGATTGCAGAGATAATTACAATCATTGCAAGCGTATCTTTCTCAAAAAGATGAGACTTTACTAGGATGTTTTTGTATCTTCCTAGGTAAGCTAGACTTATTGGGATCCCTACTGATGGAATAATTAGGAACGTGAAGTCTTTAAGTGCAAGTGTCAATAATATTCCAGTTAAGAATATCCCACCTACAAGCAGATCTCTATTCATGTCTTTATGATCCACGACAAACTTTAAAAAATGCACCTATAAGTTTAGGCGGGGGAGATAAAATGGCGAGGTTTCCAGAGGCTGAGGCGAGGATATTCAAGAAGTACATATGCCTTAGATGCGGTGCCACTAATCCATGGGGAGCCAAGAAGTGCAGAAAGTGCGGTTATAAAAGATTAAGGCCAAAGGCAAGGGAGCCGAGAGGAGGAGGGCGCTGATCTCTATTCCTTTAGCATTTCAAGGACGTTTTCTATTGTCTTTACTCCATTTTCAAGCAATTTTTCTCCTTTTTCTGTAAGTTGGTAGTATTTTCTTGATGGTCTGCCACTCTCTCCTTCATGCCACTCCGAGGTGACGTAGCCCGCTTCTTCAAGCTTGTATAAGACGACATAAGAACTAACAGTTGCCGGTTCAAATCCAAATCTTCGTTTTAACTGTCCTCTGATTTCATACGCGTACATTGGCCTCTCTTTGAGTAGCTTTAAGATGTACATCCAAAGTATTTCTTTCGTGAGCTTATCCTTAAGCCTTAATAATATCTCATCCATTTCCATTTACATCACCCTTAGGGGGGTAATTCTTTCGCTATAAAATGTAACTACTAAAATATTTTTCGGTTATAATATAATTAAAATTGTCGCATATTATGAAAATTGAAAACTTCAAGCAAGTCGCTTTTCGAGGAAGATACTTAGTACAAGGAGAACTCCCAGCACCATAACAACTATATAAGACCACCGGGTCGTGATTTCTGCTGTGCTCATACTTGTACCACTAACCTTAAATGACAGGTTAACTTGCCCTTCTCCTATTATCACTATTGCTATGAAGTCTTCATCGTTTCTTATTGCTATCGTTCTTGAGATGTTGTTTCCTCTTGCTGTAAAGATTGCTTTTCCAGTTCCAAAAGGATCAAAGTCTTCTTTTTCGCTGTTTAGTGTAAAATGGTAAGCTTTTAGCTCTATACTCTTCCCGCTAGTAGTTATTATGTGTAGTTTCTTCCCACGAAGTTGGGTGGCATTGAGTATAATGACTTCGAGCCCTTCACCGAAAGGTTTCCTTTTTAGGTTGAGGGTAATATTCTGTGGATCCTTGATATAATGTGCAACGAGAAGGACTGCATCAAAAATCCCTTTTCCCTCTACCATGAGCATAAATTTGCTCTCATTAAAAATCACAAAGTCTGGTCTTCCCTTTGGAGCTTCTGACGTGTGGAGTATTAATCCAGAGGGATCAAGAACATGGAGTTTTAGATCTTTTCCTTGACGGACATAGCGCCCATATAGAAAAGCTATCTTCTCTCCTGCGATGTTTTCGAAGATGTAGGGGGGTGTGATATCACGCCACACCACATGGTAAGGGAGTCCGAGGTAGTGAATCTCTGAGCTGAAGTTGCTCTTGGCGAGCCAATTGTCGCCATAGACTGGAAGTTTCCCTGCTCCACTCACTTCTAACGTAAGCGGATAATTCTTGCCATTTATTGTGACGTTGAACCTTAGTGGAGACTCTACGCTAAAGCCAGAGGGGAAGCTTGGAAGCGAAACTACGAGGGTTAATTGAGCACCCCCTTCAATATTGAGAGTCTTAACTTCATTCTGGTTATAATAGAAGGCGTACCTAATTGAATCAGGTAATCCAGTAACATCAAGCTCTACTCTTCCTTTTCCAGTAATCACTAAACTGTAAGCCGCCGCACCTCCTAAAGGAGCCCTTGCATAATCATTAACGAACCGGACACTAAAGTTCTTTTCAAGCATGAGGGGTATAGTTGTTGTGAAATCTCTAGAAGATACACGAATTGTAACGTACTCAACATCCTTGTTTAGATTAAAGGTAACCTCTTTCATTTCCCCCTTGTGGAGGGTAAGATCGAGGTAAAGAGGGGAGCTAATAATGAGTGAATTGCTTGTAATGCTGACTCTTCCATGAAAGTAACCTCCTTCATTTTTTATCTTTAGTCTTAGGGTCTTTCCGTTAAAGGAGTATGAAATCACAGAAATGGAGGGAGGCTCAAAGTAAAAGCTCTCTTGAAGAACACTACCATAGTTCACAACAACTACACCTTGGAGGGGATTTCTCCTGAAGGTAACTTCTCTCTCTTCCTTTCTTCCTAAATATACCTCTTCCTTCTCTAGTGTAAACCCTCCACTTGTTAGTGCAACGGTTACATTAACTCCGTCTCCATGGTTAAAGAGTACAATATGGAGTTTGTCATCTCTCCATAGTGATTTTATCTCTACTTGCTTTGTTATTTCCCCCACAATTACGTTTTTACTTAATTCTCCAAGAGAGAGCGTGAAAATACCTGATGGAGGGGTTTTGACCTTAAATGTTATTTCATCTCCGTTTTTCAGACTTATAGGAACTTCTTTTATGAGAAGACCATTTGAATATACTTTCAACGTGTCGTTTATGTCATAGTAGCCCTCCCACCTTATGCGGAACTTTGTGTAGGTGTCAAAGGCTTCAACGATGTTCACTGAGAAATCCTTTTTCTTCATCACTTTTACCTGGGAATAGTTCCCGCTGAGGTGAAGGACAAGTTTTTGAGTAGTCGGATCAAAGTGTCCTAGGGTATAATTAACCCCATTAGAGAAGATGCTCTCTCCGAAGCTAAGTACACTTGAGGTTATGCCGTTAGGACCTTCAACACGCAGATATATTAGGTCTCCTGTTGGAGAGGGATCGAAGGTAACTGTACTATTATCCACTAATAGGACTTCATCCAGTCCAAGCTCAATAGAATATGCAAAAACGTTTTCCGCAAAAATAAGGAGGATTATAGGTATCAGAACTTTTTTCATCCCTCATCACCCCGTTAAGGATACTCTCTCCGGTAGATCCCCAGCAATGTGAGGAGTAATGTAAGGAGTATAGTATCAATGAAAAACAGTATTGTTGTGTTAGGATCACCTTTATAGGCGTCTAGACCAGTGTGGAGAGTAAAGTGTCTTTTAAGAAGAACTCCCACTTGGTAATTGAGAGTGAAGCGTTCTGGGTTGTCAAAGAATGGTAGCTGAGGCAGTATAAACTGGGCAACAAAAACAAGGGCAAAGGCGGAGAGAGAAGCATAAAGGGGACGTGAGACAATAACAGAGAGTAGCATTGCTAGACTGCCTAATGCTCCAAGAAGCAGAAGCGTAACCCCTGTGGCGTAAAGTACATCGTCGAAAGTAGCTTTAAAACCTTCAAAACCTGCTTTGTAGAGGAGAACTTCATAAATTTGGAGAATGAGGTATGGAACCCCAAATAGAATCGCTATACTTGTGATTCCAGCTAAAAACTTGCCAAGGACAATTTCGCTCTTTCTTATAGGCTTTGTCAGGAGAAGTCTTATTGTGCCTTTATCAATTTCACTTGCAAGGAGGTCGCTCATGAGGATTATGGCTACGAGTTGACCGATAATACCAAGCCAGAAGTTCACCATGAACTCGGAGGTAACTATCTGAAAGGATCGCTCAAGAATCTTCGCTCCATATTCCATTACTTCTTCGTGAGTAAAGAAGTGGACTACTACAGGCAAGAGCATTGTGGCAAGCATAACCTTGAAGCGTCGCGTCTTAAGTATCCTTGAAACCTCGTTAAGGTAAAGGACGCTTATCACTCTCCCACCTCCAAACTAAACTTCTCCATGAGAATTCTCTCGAGAGGGCTTGTGTGGGGTTTGAAAAGCTTGAGCCTTATTCCGTTCGAGCTAAGGTACTTTGGGAATATTAGGAAGAATTCGTCTAGGAACTTTGGTTCGACAATGACTCTGATAACATTATCTTCTTCCCAGATTTCCTGGATATAAGGTTTTTCACGCAGAAATTTCATTACACTACCGTTGTCAGAGGTTACTATGTCGTACTCCTTCTCCTCTATCTTCATTAAATCGGTTATCTTTCCCTGGGCTATCATTTGTCCTTGATTTATTATTCCTACGTAGTTACACATCTTCTCTATCTCACTGACTATGTGGGAGCTCACAAAAATTGTCTTGTTTCTCTTAGAGAGTTCTATTTTCCCAATGAACTCTATTCTGCCGAGGGGGGTCGAGGTTTGCTGTGGGCTCGTCCAGGATGAGAAGCTCTGGGTCATGCATGAGTGCCATGGCAAACATGACTCTCTGCTTCTGACCGCTTGAGAGCTCTTTCATTTTGTTGAGTGCTA
>QMUI01000007.1 GCA_003660485.1 Thermococci archaeon
CCCGAAGTGCGGCATCTCCATGACCGAAATTCTCCCGGAGCACGAGCTCGTCGTGAAGTAGTTCTCCATGGAGTTAATTTTCTCGAGCAGGGGGATTATATCTTCGTCAACCTCTCCCCTCCTCAGGGCTATCTCCAGGCTCATTAGCGCCTCCTTCTTTGCCCTCTCAAAGTTCTTGGTAAACTTCATGCTCTCACCCCAGGGTTGAATCGAGGAAGAGCATTATGTAGAACCCGGTGAGGAAGCCGAGTGTCACTATGGTCTCACTTGTTTCTCCCTTATAAATTTCCGGTATGAGCTCCTTAACGGTGACGTAGAGCATTGCTCCTCCCGCAATTCCCATTCCATAACCCAAGAAACCTGAGAAGGACGAGAAGAAGGCGTAGCCCAGGATGACCATTACCATCTCAGCAACTCCGCTGACGACTCCGAGGAGAATGGGCTTAAGTCTTTTCCCTTGAACTGCCGCTAGAGGTAAAGATACCGCCGTTCCTTCTGGAAAGTCCTGAATTCCTATAGCTAGAGCAGTTATTAATCCCTCTTTTGAGCTGAAGGCTATTGAAATTCCCACAGCTAATCCCTCGGGAATGTTATGGATAATCATCGCTAAGGCCAAGAGCCAGGCCTTCCTGAGCTTCTCCTTTAAGCTTGGAGGGCCTTCATAACCTTTCGTGAGATGTTCATGAGGTAGATACATGTCTAGGAGATATATCAGTCCGACTCCTAAGATTATCCCGATGGAAACTTCTAAGAAGCTACTCTCTTCTATTCCTGGGAGAATTAAGCTAGTAAAGCTTGCAACAAGCATTATTCCAGCCGCAAACGATAAGCTGAAGTCTATACCCCAAGCTGGAATCCTTTTAACGAATACTGCGAGGAGGGCTCCCAGGGAAGTTGCAAGGGCAACAAAGAGACCTCCAGCAAACGCTAAGTTTAATCCTTCCATGCTAAGTTTAACCCCAAAGAGAATTATAAGCATTGTTGAATTATTAATCTTGGTGAGATCTATGATAGTTGTCCCGAAAGAAAAACATGTATACTCTTTTGGTCCCAACATGAAAGAAGTTGCAAGGGCAAAACCCGGAGATATTGTAATATTTGAAACCTTAGACGCCTTAGGAGGACAAATCAAAACTGAAAATGATACGATCGAAAAGATAGACTTCTCAAGGGTGAATCCAGCAACAGGTCCAGTGTACGTGGAGGGTGCGAAGAGGGGGATGGCTCTGAAGGTTAAGGTTCTGGATATAGAAGTTGCAGATAGGGGGGTGATAGTGACAGCTCCAGGGGCTGGAGTTCTCGGGGATAAAGTCAGGGAACCAAAGACAAAGGTTTGTGAAATCAGAGATGGATTTGTGCACTTTAATGGCCTGAGAATTCCCATTAAACCAATGATAGGAGTCATTGGAGTTGCTTCTGAAGAGGAAATTCCAACAGGGACACCAGGGAAACATGGAGGCAACATGGACACTAACCTCATAACCATAGGATCAACGGTGTACTTTCCCGTGTTTAAAGATGGAGCTTACCTTGCCTTAGGAGATCTCCATGCAGTCATGGCCGACGGAGAGGTTTGTGTCTCTGCCTGTGAAGTTAGTGGAAGGGTTACTGTGAAAGTTGACGTCGTTGATTGGAAGATAGAGTGGCCGATCGTTGAAACGAGTGAAGCTTACTATATCCTTGTTTCCCATGAGAACCTCGAAGAGGCGATTAGGGAAGCAGTTAACCAGGGAGTCAAATTTATTATGGAAAGGACGGGGTTATCGTGGGATGAGGCTTATATGCTTGCCAGCCTGGTGATGGATGTCCAAATAAGCCAGCTTGTCGACCCCAAGAAGACAATTAGGGTTAAAATACCAAAGATATTCCTCGGAGGAACTTTTAGGATAGAGTAAAACTTTTTCTTTTTCCTATTCCCTCATGCTGAAAAATTCCTAAGCTCTTTACCATAAAATTAGGCCAACCGAAAACTTTATATTTGTGAGCATATGCACAAAATATTGGTGGTGACAATGGTGAAGGTTGCTGTTCCAACAAATGGAGGAGGTTTGGAAGACACAGTTGCTCCAGTATTTGCGAGAGCCCCAGCTTTCCTAATCGCTGACGTTGATGAAAAAGGTAACATTACAAACACTAAGGTAATTCAGAACCCAGCTGCTACAGCCGCTGGTGGCGCAGGCCCACTAGCTGTGCAAACGCTCATAAATGAGGGAGTCGAGGCGATAGTAGCACCGCAAGTTGGGCCAAACGCAATGGGAGCTATTCAGGCTGCAGGAATAAGACTCTACACAGTGGCCCCAGGAACGAAGGTTGAAGATGCCGTTAAGGTAGTTACCCAGGGAGCTCCAGCTCAGCCCAGGGTATTTGCTCCCGCACCCGCAATTACCCCAGCTCCCGTTGCCCCAGCAACCCCAGTTCAGCCAGTAACTCCGGCCTACTACTGGTGGGGCCCAGGTTGGGGTCGTGGCTGGGGTAGAGGAAGAGGATGGGGAAGAGGTTGGGGCAGAGGCGGTAGAGGCTGGGGAGCAAGACTGGGTTACTGCCCGTGGACAGGGATGCCAAGCAGAAGAACCCTGAGGTGGCTGTACGGCTGGTGGTGGTGAGGTAGTTGCCAAGAGGCATGGGTAGAGGTTATGGAAGGGGCTTTTTCCCTTATTCCCCATTTGGTGGGCTGTACTGGCTAATCGATGTGATCCTATTAATTGCAATGTTGTACATACTCTTCAAGCTCTTCCTCGTTGCGGCTCCATATGCAATAGCCCTAGTTGTGATTATGCTCATTAGGAGTTTCTTAAGACCAAGGCCCTTTTTCAGCCCGCGCTTTTGGTTCTAATCTTTCCCTCCCACTATAAACCTCATCTTTTGTGATATTTCTCTTCCAGCTCAACTCAAAGAATTCTTTAACGAGCTCGTGAGTTCTCCCGTACTGTCATCTCTCAGGTAACCAAGGACCTTGTCAGGAGGTTTAAGGAAGGTAACCTGCCCTGCGCCTGAAGGCCGGGCTTCTCCCTTTCCACTTCTACCTCTAGCGTTCTTCCCCAGGCTAAGACTGCTTTTTCTTCAGGGGATTGAAGTTACCTGTCTAGGGGGATCTTGAGAATCGCTACCTTTCTAAGCCTAAAGAATTTTCAGAAAAACAAAGCTCCAACCTTAAGGTTTGGAATCCCTCATCCATAATATCAGATTCATCACCTTCTTTGTGGGTTGGAAGCCTCGCCGTTTACGGCGGGGAGGAGGTCAGTTAGCTCATGAAACTCCTAGTTTTCATTTTAACGATCATCCCAAATTCAGAAAACTAAGGCGTTACCCTAATCTCCAACTTTCTCTTTTATTCTGAGCCCCTTCATGCCCTCTCCCTGGGCTTATCTAAGTTTAATGAAAGGTGGGAAACGAAGGATCACATACCTCCGCTGACCGCTAGCTCGATTATCTTCCTTATCTCAACTAAGAACTCAACTGGAATATCCTTGAGCATTGGCTCGAGGAAGCCCTTAACGATTAGCTGAGTCGCTTTTTCTTCGCTAAGCCCTCTTGACATGAGATAGAAGAGCTCCTCCTCTCTTATCTTTCCTATTGCAGCTTCGTGGCTTAGCTCGGCATCATTCACTAAACTAACCAGTCCTGGATATGTCTCCATCCTAGCCTTATCGCTCATAAGCAGGGCATCACAGCTTATATGCCCCTTGGTCTTCGGAGCTTCAGCCCTTATCACCCCTCTAGTTATGACGGTAGACTCGTCCATTATGACTGCCTTACTGGCGTTTATGCCACTTGCCCCTTCGCCTTGTAAATGCATTTCTCCCCCTAAATCAATGTACCAGTCTTTCTGGCCCAATATTATTCCGTTAAGCTCTACATAGCCGTTCCCACTAACCCAGTACTTTGGATTTGCTATGTTGCTCTTTCCGGCCCCCAAGCTAACCGTCGTATTCAGGAACTGAGCGTTTCTCCCTATCCTAGCCCTAGTCATGGGCCTCGTGTGAACGTACTCTGGCCAGTTCTGTAAAACGGTCAGCCTAACCTTGGCGTTCTCATGGAGATAAGCCTCGGTCATGTCCAAGTGGAGGGAGTGCCTAACAAGTATAGGGGCAGTGCATCCCTCTATTAGGTGAACCTCACTATTTCTCTCAGCTACTATGATGATGTGAGGGGCCTGGGCTAGGGAACTCTCCTGGATGAGGAAGAATAAGTGTAGAGGGAAAGGAACCTTGAGGTTCTCCTTTAGGTAGAGGAATATTCCGCCATTCCACACTGCGGTGTGATAAGCGGTAAGCTTGCTCTCTCCAGCATTAAACAGCTTAAGGAAGTGCTCCTTTACGACGTCTGGATATCTCCTCACGGCTTCCTCCGTTGGAAGAATTATCAAGCCCTTTTTAGCCCACTCCTGAAGGAACTGGTTGTAGATTACTCCCGTATCAGTCTGAACCGCCAAACCCGCTATGTACTTCTGCTCCACCTCACTAATTCCAAGTCTATCGAGTAGAGATTTCATCTCTGGGGGCAAGTCATCTAAGCTTTCAATTTTCTCGGGCAAGCCCTCAATTTCAGGCTTGGCTATGAAGTGGAGAAGTGTCTGTTCATCGATAATTGGATCGTTGAGGGGAGCATGAATGAACTCTTCAAGGGCCCTATATCTTATCCTCGTCATCCATTCAGGCTCCCTATTCCTCCTCGCGAGATCCTCAATCTGGTTCTCGATTATGGATTTAGCATCGGATAAAGTGAGTGTTTCACTCACCGTTCCCACCTCCAAAGACTGCCTTAAATCCCTCTCTCTCGATCAAGTCAACAAGCTCGGCTCCTCCGCTCTTCACTATCCTACCATTCCTTATGACGTGAACCTTCAGGTTCTCCCGATCGATGTGCTTGAGTATCCTCCCGTAGTGGGTAATCAGGATTATTGAAACTCCTTTCTTGTGCAACTCCTCAATCTTTCTGCTTATGACGCTTAGGGAATCAACATCAACCCCACTGTCGGGCTCATCCAGAAGGAGGAGCTTTGGCTCAAGAAGCAAAGCCTGAAGTAGCTCAAGCCTTTTTCTTTCACCGCCCGAAAAGCCAACATTAACGAACCTCTTAAGGTCTTCTTCCTTGAACCAGAGATCTTCGGCCTTCTTCTTTATGAGATCGTAGGCTTCTCCTATGTCAATCCCTTTAATCTCGGCAAGAACCTGAGCGAGAAAGTCGATTATCCTGACACCCTCAACCTCAGGTGGGGTCTGAAATGCGAGTAAAATTCCCCTCTTGGCCCTCTCATCGGGAGAATATTCCGTGATATCCTCGCCCTCAAAGATTATCTTTCCCTGGGTTACCCTGTACTTTGGATGACCGGCAATTGTGAGGGCAAGCGTTGATTTTCCAGAACCATTTGGCCCCATTATAACGTGAAACTCGCCCCTACCAACTTCAAGACTCACACCTTTCAGTATCTCCTTACCCTCAACGGCCACATGGAGATCATCAACTTTGAGCATTAAACCACCTCCGTGTGTAACTGAAGGGATCATTTTTTAAGCATTTTGGGGCATTTTTGGGTACTAATCTTTAAGTCCAATGATGCTCCTTAGAATACCAGAATCTTAAATTGCCTAAAGTTCACTAAAGCTGAGCGCATTCTCACAACTATATAATCTCGTCTTATAAAGCACCACGGAGCTCAAGTTAGCTACGATAACAAGATTCTTAAGAATCGTGCGGATTAAATTTCCAAAGAAGGTAATAAAAAGAAGGGAAATCACTCAAGCTTCTTGTAGCAGAACCACCAGTCGTAGCACTCGATTTCGCCCTTGGCCTTGGCTTCTTCCCTCTGCTTCTTCTCGTCTACGGTTGAGGCTGGTGGAATAATGACCTTGTCCCCGATGAGCTCATTGTTCGGCCACTTGTGCGGAAGAGCAACTCCCTTCTCCGTGCTTATCTTAAGGGCCTTGACGAGCCTGAGGATTTCGTCCCAGTCCCTTCCGACCTCGGCCGGATAATAGACGATGGCCCTTATAATTCCCTTGTCATCAACCACGAAGACCGCCCTAGCGGTTGTTGTGGCACCGCTTGGGATCATGCCCAACTTGTCAGCGAGCTCTCCCCTATCGTCGGCTATAACAGGGAAGTCAATCTCAACGCCGAGGTTATCCTTTATCCACTCCATCCACTTGATGTGAGCGAAAACCTGATCAACGCTAAGCCCTATGGGCTCAACGCCAAGCTTTCTGAACTCTTCAACCCTCTTCTGCATTGCATAGAACTCTGTCGTACAAACAGGGGTAAAGTCTGCGGGGTGGCTGAAGAGGACGAACCATTTTCCTTGCTTTGCGAAGTGGTCAGGCAACTTAATTACCCCATGGGTGGTCTTTACCTCAACTTCTGGGAACTTTTCTCCTATCACTACCATTTCGATCTCCTCCTTATTTTTGTTCTCAATACGAACTAATGCAGTTCGAATATATAAACTTTTCGAATTGATTTGGATCATCATATTCCCATACCTTTGAAATGGGAGTAAGGTTAGATTTTTAATTTGGGAGTTAAACTCTATAAGAGAGCTGACTTCAAAAATAAAACCAATCCTCAGAAAATTTCAGGAGTGGAAAGTGCATGACATCTCAGAAAGAAAAGCATTTCAAGAGGAAAGAAAAAAAGTTAGGACAATTTTTTACGCCTCCGAAGGTTGCCAAATTCATAATTGAATTTGCGTGCAACCATCTTGATAACAGAAAAACAAATCTTGCATGCGACCCTGCGTGTGGAGAAGGCGTATTTTTGAAGTACTTAAAGGAAAAGGGTTTTGAAGTTTATGGATTTGATATTGACCCATCAGTTAAAGATAGGGCCCCAAAGGACATAAAAGATAGGATATTCATAAAGAATGGTCTCTCAGAGCTCCCCCACGAAGGGAAGTACGACATAGTAGTAGGCAATCCTCCTTTTTCAGCTAAGTATGGGCGAATAACGGATAAAGAGATCTTATCAAATTTTGAACTTGGAAAAGGAAAGAAGAGTCAAGCTATCGAGATATTATTCCTCGAGAAATTCTTTAGGTGTGCTAGAGACGGAGGAATCATTGGAGTAATACTGCCGTTTGGAATATTCTCAAATACTGGCTTGAAATATGTTAGGGACTTTATATTGGAGAATTCACGGGTTCTGGCAATTGTTTCTCTTCCACGTAATATTTTTGAAGGAACTTCAGCAAGAACCGCAATTTTGTTCGCGAAAAAAGGTGGACCTCACAATGGAGAAGTTCTCATGGCTAAGGTTAATTCAATTCACAGTTTAACGTTGGCAAAGATCAACGCAATAGGGAAAAGGGTAAAGATAGTCGACTCAATATTGTACCCAGAGTTTTACCTACAAAGTCATCTCGAGTTAGCGAACAGCGTTCCATTAGGGGAACTAGTTGAGATAAGAAGTGGAAGAACAGAGTACGGAGAAAAGAGAAAATTCTCAAAGAGTGGCATTCCATTTATATCCGCAAAGGTTGTAACACCCCTGGGTATTGATTTTAAGAGAGACATGAAATTCGTTCAACCAAACTCGGAAATGTACAAGAAGAGCGCGCACGCTCGGGTTGGTGAGGTAGTTTTCGTTAGAGTTGGTGTAGGGACAATTGGCAGAACAGCGGTCATTGCGTCAAAAGAGGAAGAAGGAGTTGTGGATGATTGGAGCT
Source organism: Thermococci archaeon (assembly GCA_003660485.1). Lineage (GTDB taxonomy): Archaea > Methanobacteriota_B > Thermococci > Thermococcales > Thermococcaceae > Pyrococcus. The sequence goes on from QMUI01000007.1 coordinate 7,661, forward strand.
ACATTTTAACAGTCAAATCAGATAAAATAAATCCATTTTATTTGGCATTTTACTTGCAAACTCCAACGATTAGAGAGCAGATATTAAAGTACGCACGCGGGGTTGGGACAATAACGATTCCACAGCGAGAATTGAAGAGAATTCCCGTTTTAATTCCTCCAAAAGATTTTCTCGAAAAGTGTGAAAAGGCGTACAGAGAAATTATCCGACTAAGGAAAGAGGGCAAGATTCACAGAGCAAAAAAGGTACTGGAGGAAATTAAAAAGGAGATAGAAGAGATGATTAGGAACAATATTCCAAAAATTTCACAATAACCTCCCTATCGGATCTAGATAAAACCGAGAAGATTTTTCATAAGAGATTAGCATCAGCCACCTAAACTTTGCAGTACTAGGCTCTATCGTTATCCCTTAGATGTCTTATGGGTTTCCCAATAATGCTAGAGTCTCCGACGAAACTTAAGGGCATAGACCATCGGTTGTAATTCCGAAGAGCCCTACAAAATTTTTATAACCACCAATCGACAACTTAACACTAGCCCAGCATTATTATCAAACCCTGATCCCTACCATAGGATTCCTCCTTTCCCTTGGAGGCCCAAGTTGCTCTAAATTAACGCTAACACACAACAAAATCCCATTTCTAGGTCAGCCTTTAACACTCCTTAGTAGGAACCCGATAACATCCTTCTTATGAGATTCGGAAGCTATGATAAACGCTTTCAGGGTCTCCTTTATTAGTTCTGGAGGAACTTCGTACTCAACTATCTCATTCTTCCTCGCGCTCCTTCCCGCCAAACTCGGTCGGATATTTGTTAGTGGAATACACACATAGACCATTGACTGGTAGCCAACTGCTCGTTGTTTGTGCTTTAAGACTATCTCGATGAATTCTCCAGTTGGTAACTCCTTCTTTGCGACGGGATAAACTTCCTCATAGAGTTCAAAACCATGAAGGCAACGCTTAGTGCTCTTCCGCCAAATCCCCTTGTCTTCAAGGTACGAACTGACACCGTCAACAAATTCTAGAAGTTCTTTTATATCCCTCTCAGAGAGAATACCAGCCCTGTACGCTAACTTCACAATTTTTGACAACTCATAATCATATAAGCCATCTTTTGAATATGATATCTGCCACTCAATGTAATATGCCCTCAACTCATCTTCCCTCTCTGGAAAATGTGTTTTTCTTGGAGGCACTGGAATTCCTATGCCGTTCTCAATTTTCTTAACTCGAACTTTCGAAGTAGGTCTGGTTATTGGTAGCTTGACAACTATTTTACCATTTGCAAGGGAAATTTCAACTTCCGAATTATTGCTCAAAATTTGTCACCTCCAAAAAGGACATAGCCGAAGGTTAAATAATATTTATGAACTACTTAGGACTACTCAAGGTGGGCGATGAAGAGTTTAACCCCTCCTGACGGCTTCGCTCCCCCGGATGAGGAGGCGGTCCCCCCTGGAGCCCTCTTCTGGAGGTGAGAAAGTGGAAGAGCTGATAAAAGAAGTCCGGGAGAAGTTCGGAATTGAAGTTAGGAACATGGAAGATGCGTGGAGGCTGGTCGAGTGGCTTGAGGAGAGGGGATGGGTGGTTTACATAATCACCGCCAAAGATAGGAAGCAGGTAGATGCTTGGCACTCGAGCTATGGAACGCTCTTCGCCCAGTTCGGCGAAATCCCTAACTTCCCAAGCATACTGGAAGGGATACTAAAGGTAGCCCTATTGGCGAAGAAGCTTGAGGAGGAAGGCGTTGTATGATACCCATCGAGATAGAGCCGAACATCCTGATGCTAAAGGGGGTTCACCTCGACTCAAACGTCTACTTCCTCAAGAGCGGTAGAGAGGTCCTAATAGTTGACACCGGAACAGGGGTCTACTGGAACAAGTACATCGACGTAGCGAAGGGAGAGGGTTACCTCGACGTTGAGAGGGTGTACATCTTCAACACCCACGAGCACTTCGATCATGTAGGTGGCAACGAGGCCTTCAAGAGGTACTTTAACGAGAAAGGAATTGATGTTGTATTTGTGGCTCACGAGCTCACAGCTAAGACCTTAGAGGAAGGAGATGATTACGTAATCCTGTCCTTCTATTACGGGAGGAGGTTTAAGCCTCAGAAGGTTCAAATAAAGCTGAAGGATAGTGATTACCTCAAGGTGGGTGGTATTGAGCTTAGGTTAATACACACCCCAGGTCACACCCAAGGAAGCTCGTGCCTGTACTACGAGGAGGAGGAGATAATGTTTACCGGAGATACCGTCTTTCTAGGAGCTTACGGGAGAACTGACCTACCCACAGGCAACTTTGAGGAGCTAGTTAAATCCTTGGAGGAACTGCGCGAGTTCAGGGTCAGGCTGGGTCTTCCTGGGCACGGAAAGATAATAAAGGACTGGAGGGGAAACCTTGAGAGGATCCTGGGGGAGCTCGTATGAGGAAGGGAACCGTTAAGGAGGTCTTAGCCAAGATAAAGTACGATCCCAGGGAAAACGAGGAAGATTACTATATCGTGATAGAGCACAGGGGAGCTTACGGTAACGTGAGGAGAATTCCCGTTAAGCTGATCGAGCTCGGCCACGGCTACTTCTTCGTTGGGGAGACCCAGATACCCTACCACAGGATACTGAAGGTGGTAAGGAAGGATGGCAGGGTCGTATGGGAAACTAGGAAGAATAGGTAGCTTAATTCTGGTGTTCTTAATCCTCGGATGCTTGTCTCCTCAGCCCCAGGTTTTACACGGGAAAGTCGTTAGGGTAGTTGATGGTGATACACTCTACGTGAAGCTCGACAGCGGGGAAGTTGTGAAGGTCAGGCTCGTTGGAATAGATGCCCCAGAACTTGAACCAGAGCTCATGAGGCCGGGCGAGTACAGGGGAGTTCACAATGTCACCTGCCTAGTTAACTATGCCAATATAGCGAAGGAGTTCCTAGCTAACGTTACCCTAGGCAAGGAAGTGACCTTGGAGTTTGACTCGAAGCAGGAGAGGAAAGATAAATACGGCAGGCTTCTCGCCTATGTATACCTCAACGGAACCGATGTGAACGAGCTGATACTCGAGAAGGGGTTGGCTAGGGTATTTTATGAGAAGAGGTTCGACAAGATGGGAGAGTACTTGAGAGTTGAGGAAGAAGCGAGGAAGAAAAAGCTAGGCCTGTGGAGCTGTAACTAATTGTAACTTACCTTTATCCCATCGATTACTTCTTCACCGTTCTCATTTATTATCCAATCATTTGGATCTATAATTATCTCCACTGGCTTCTCTTTAAAATCAAATTTCACTCTTGCACTTCCATTTACCTATATCTTCTTTGTGAAGCTCTTGGTTGGGGTTATTACTTGAACTTCCACGGGCATCGTAAAATTGCTCTCATCGATGATATCGAATTCTAAAGATCCTCTTAGGTTACTTATCCTATAGCGAGGCATTTCCTTCGAGTAAAACCACTCCCTAAAGAACCAGTCCAAATCCCGTCCACTAACCCTTTCAAAGATCCCCTGAATATCTGTTAAATTGCACTCCCTATTGTGGCATGCCCTTAGGAGTTCCCTCAACCCTTCGAAGAAGGTCTCATTCCCAAGAACAAACTGAAGAGATCTGAAAATGAATGCTCCCTTGTAATATATTTCAGCTTCAGCCCTGGGATTGAATACATTTCCCTCGTATATCCTGACCAAAGAGTAGGTGGAATTCGCCAAAGAGTTCTCAACGTAATCGATTAGGCCATATGAGCCCGTGCAAACTATAGCTAGGTAATTCGCCAAGCTCTTATCGACCCTTCCAAAGGATGCATAGTCGCCGAACCATACGTGAGCTATTTCGTGGGCAAGCAACAAGATTTCATTCCTTTCTGGGTGCACGAGTATTATTCCCCTCGGGAACTCAAAGCCGGCCTTTTGGCTTAGGCTTTCAAGGTAGAATACCTTAATGGATAATCAAGGAATTGGGAGTAGTTCCTTATGATTGAGGTTATCGTGTCAACTGTACCCTTATTAGCATTGTACACTTCGATGGAAACCCTCAAGTATTCCTTCTTTATACGGGAGAAGTTCCCCAGAATTATTACGGGATTCATGGAATTGTTTGAGAAGAAGTAGTCATTATTGTTGATCCAGAATCCTTCCCCTTTCTCGTCTATTATCGCACCTCTGGGCATCTTTATCTCGGCCTCGTAACTCTTGAAGCTCCCAAGCTCCTTCAGTAGCCACATTGATGAAAGTACAATCTCATTCCTAGTGTACGAAGTCCTAAAGATGCTCCCTCCTTCCCTTAACTCAACGTAGCTCGTGAAAGGCTCAAAGGGGGTTAGTTTGCCTTCGTGCCTAACCTCAACGATAGCCTTTCCCCTTATTTTGAGCGTCAATAGAAGGAGATTTGCTTGAGGCATAGATATTATGGAGGAGTTCTTGAGTAGAGCATTACGAACCGTTTCCTCCTGCACCTATTTTCGTTTCAGTCCCTGACTAACTATTACCAAGGAGTTTTTGTGGTGCAGGAGGTTGGCTTCAGCCACCAGCGTCACGGGACTCACCGAGCCCTCAGCTGGCGGTTCATTAGCCTTTGGGCTGAACGGAAACAGCCCCAGCAAGTTCAATACAGCAGTAAAA
>QMUI01000008.1 GCA_003660485.1 Thermococci archaeon
TGTTCTTATTCTCACTACCGTGATCACGTGCTTCTCTCTTTCTTGAGATAAAAGGTAAAAGCCGAGACCGAAGAGTGGGAGGAGAATTATTGGATTAATGGACGGTAACCTTGGGGGCTTAATAAACGAGGAGATCAAGAAGACGACAAGGGTAATCACAGTAAATGTGACAATGCCAATAAGTCTCTCACGAATTGGCGTTTTTATTTCTTCGTATTTCCCATATAGGTCGAAGAAGTACGAGATGACCAAGATGAGGGTGATAATTGCAATATTCTTAGCTGAAACATCTGGGAAGAATGCCTGGAATATGTTCGTGAAGGCGGGGGATATGGATGAGAGTACTGGAGAATTTTGCCCTATCCATGTCAAGAAATACAACATGAACGCTATCGATGCTATGGAGTAGGAGGGTTTTGGTGATAGGATTGCTGCTATGCCTATCATGCCAAGTATCAATCCTAAGAATGTCATGGCATTAAGCGGAATCCCTAAGATTGAAAGGCCTAATGACAGGGTCTCCATTAATGGGCTGACATTTGAGAGGAGATGATATATGTAATAAAGGGAGGGCATAAGAACGAGGGTCTTCAGGGCTTTCATTTGACCACCCCTAAGAGCTTTAACAGCACCGTATGGGGGCTTTCCTTACCCACATCCCACTTGATAACCCTCTTTTGAGCGGCCCTTCTAAGAGCCTGCTTTTTCAGCTCAACAAGTGAGCCTTCCTCACTGATCTCTCCGTACATTGAGACATCAATTATCACAAGGTCTCTCCTTAATGAAGTGACTTCCGATGTTACATCATCTGTTAAATTCGTTATGAGAATCACCATGGGAGAGAATCTTCTCAGGATTATTTCTAAGTTTTTAAAGGCATTTTCGAGGGTTTCCTCCTTGTCTAATCCAGCGGAGAGCAGGGCTTTGACTATGGTTTCACGTTGACTCATAGAGGAAGCAGGAGTTACAAGCTTTCCCTGCCCTAATATGTACAAGCCAACGTTATTTCCCAGGGATAGGTAAAAGTCTGCTAGAACCATCGAAAGTTTAATTCCATACTCAAGGGGATTTTCAAAGTACGAACCAAGCTTCTCCATCCTTGCATCTAGGATTATCATTACGGTTTTCCTTCCCTCTCGTTCAAACTCATTTACCAAAAGCTTCCCAACTCTTGCGGTAGCTTTCCAATTTATCGCTTTAAATGGATCTCCTGGCCTGTATTCCCTTATCTCCTTGAAATCGGTTGTTGTAGGGCCGAATCTTGAGTACATTATAGCCTGAGCCATGCTTGCCCTTAGAATTCTATGGGGTGACACCTTCAAGTAACCATGAGAAGTGACGACTATTTCCACACTTTCACCTTTTAACATCCACCTTGTTGGATGAACCCTTAAAACATGGAATGAGTATACCTCCGTCTTTGGCAATTCGTATTTTCCCCTTTTTCGGGCAATTAAGGAATAGCCAAACTTAAATTTCCTCCTCCAAGGTAGCACGAAAAATGATGCATAAGGCCTTCCAATGACTTCGAACATCGGGGGAATGGTGTCCCTAATAAAAACTAGACCTATCCCCTTCTTCACATGAACTTCCAGGTTCACGGTTATGACTTCACCAATCCTAACATTCTTTTTGTCCAAAGTCCTTTGAACTTCTATCTCCCTTGGGGAAGGTATTAAAACGGCGAAGATGAGTAGGATTAGGGGAAAGATTCCTATCCTTGGAACGTCAAACACTATTGACATGAGGATGAACCATAGGAATAGTGATACTAGGAAGCTTGCCCCCTTCATCAGTACCTCAACCCCTTTGGCACGGGCACCGCTTCGAGGGCCTCCTTAACTATCTCAACTTCAACCCCCCTCTCTAGGGAATATTCAGGCCTCAAAATTATTCTGTGGCTCAACGCTTCTATTGCGAACATCTTAACGTCATCGGGAATAACGTAGTCTCTACCCTCTATGAACGCATTTGCCTTTGCAAGCTTCATCAACGCCAGTCCTCCCCTTGGACTTGGCCCAGCTTCAACTCTCTCATCCTCTCTTATTGTTCGGACTATCCTTACTATGTACCGGAGGATATCATCATGGATCCTAATTTCAGACTCTACTTTTCTTTGCATTCTTAGGAATTCTTCCCTTCCTACGACTGGAGAGAGATCTACTGTTGGGTCATCCTTCTGCCACCTAAGCCTTGCCCTTAAAATCTCGACTTCTTCATCTTCACTCTTGGGATAGCCTATACTTAACCTCAGAAGGAACCTGTCTAATTGGGCCTCGGGTAGGGGGTACGTTCCTTCGAACTCAAGCGGATTTTGGGTTGCTATAACAAAGAAAGGTTCATCAAGCTTGAAGGTTTCCCCCTCTATTGTTACCTGCCTCTCTTCCATTGCTTCAAGAAGGGCTGACTGTGTTTTTGGTGGAGCCCTGTTTATTTCATCCGCAAGAAGAACATTAGTAAATATTGGTCCCTTCATTACTTCGAAGGTCCCTTTTTCGGGTCTCCAGACTTTTGTTCCTACTATATCTGAAGGCAATAAATCGGGAGTAAACTGAACTCTCCTGTAGTTTAGCCCTAGAACCTTGGCGAAGGCCTTTGCAAGTAACGTTTTACCTAGCCCAGGATTGTCTTCAAATAACACGTTTCCGTTTACCAGGGCTGACGCAAGAACTTTCCTAACGACATCTTCGTGCCCTATAAAGGCTTTTCCTATCTCCTCAAATATTTCCTTTATCTCACTCATTTCTGATCCTCCTGCTAATTTCTTTTACTATATCTTCCCTCCTCTTCGCTTCTCTCTTCTCCATTAACCTGATCCACCATTTAGGTGCTAGATTTGAGTATTTTTTCTTTTCGTAGTTGGCTAGAGGTTCAAGAAGGCTCATAAGCTTGTCCTTTGGAAGTCCTGCCCGGACTCCATAGAATGCGATGTAAGTCAGGAGAGGTAACTTGTCTCCTTTAACTACAAATTCTTTAACGGCATCTTCGGCCTCCTTTAACATTGGATCCTTCCTAAAGTCCTCTTCGATCTTGATATCGAGCTCCCCAACTATTGCCTCCTCCTCACTTTTCTTAGATATTCCCGCGATAGTGATGTAAGAAAGGAGATAAAGGCCAGTTATCATAGAAAATAATTTCAATAGAAATCCGATGAATCCGAGATATGATAAATTGATTGAGTACGTTCCTAAGAGTAATCCTGCAATTGGAAAGGCCTTTACGTTCTCCCTGATTACTTCCCCTTTAAGAATTCCAAAACCTTCAAGGGATGCCAAGGTGTAGCCTAAGAGCGTTAAGAGGAAAGCCAAGTGAAACATACTCTCTAATGGCTCAAAGACTTTTGAAAACGAGTACAGCAAAACACTAAGCCCTATTCCTTGTAGGAGAAATGCGAAACCCTGAGGAAACCTGGGAGCTACGTAGAACATGGAAAATCCTAAGATTATTGGCGATAGGATGTCATTGTACTTTATCGGCGAATAGTAGAGAGATATTCCAAGTCCCAGCCCCCCAAAGAGAACACGAATCCCTGGGAGGCCGGTAATGATTACTATAATTTCACCAACAAGCATGAAAAGGAGAAAGCCCATCAGTACATCTGAGTAAATTTGAGGTAAACGGAGCAAGCTGACGAGTAGGATGGCAAATGAATATAGAACTATGTAAGGCAGGCTATTTTTCACTCGCTCCCTCATTTAAACACCTCCCCCTAATTCCCCTAAAGAACCTTAAAACTTCCTCTAGTGAGATCTTCTTAAGGCTATACCTCGCCTTTTCGAATATCAGGGATAAGTCATTTAGCCCTAAGATCTCCCTGGCGGTCTTGCTCGGTTCTCCATTAAGGCACTCCTCAAAAATGCACACTACCACATCATTGTAGTTGTCCAGAACCTTAACTTCGCGCTCATTGGAGAAAAAGAAAAATCTTGCACATATTTTATGATTCCCAGGATTAAGCCTCAGCTTAAACTCTTTTCCCCTACCATGAAGTCTACCGTTTACGTAGAGGGATACTGGCAAGTTCGTTTTTACCTCAACGGTTTCATTGGTCATGTACACGGGTGGCTCCCTATTGAAGCTTAGTTTTACCCTTACTATCTTAGCAGAGAGGGCAAGGAGTGAAAGTAATAAGAGGAACAGGCCTACGTAAACGTAAAGCGGATACCTGTACACCCTAAGGATTACTGGGATGATCTCAAATCCATCGTTCGTTATTACTATTAACTTGGCGGTGTACTTACCAGTGGACTCTGGAGTTATCCTAAAGGTTGCTATTCCCTTCTTGTTGGTTATATTACTTAATGTCTCGTTAAAAGCTACTAACATGACCTTTGAACCAATAAGGGGGCTCCCGTTGATGAAGGTGATTCTCACGGTGAGCTCATTGGATCTGTTGACAACCATTAATGCGTTGGAAACATCTACAAGCAATTTCTGCTTAACGTAAACCTCTCTCTCGATTAATTTAAGGTCTCCATAGTAGATTATTACCTTCCTATATCCTTTGGCGTCCTGGGGAACGGGAATCCTTAGCTTGAAGGATCCATTCTCACTAAGCTTAGAGTAGTAATCTCCAAAATCTCCGCTAATACTTACTGTTCCATCGCTGACCCCCACTATCTTCCCCCTTATCTCAAGTTCATCTCCAGCATAGACGAAAGGAGGGATGGTAACTGATGCGGAGATCGCCCTAAACACAATGGTTTTCTTATCTCCTTCAATTCCCTTACTACCCTCATAGACAAGGGTAACTTTATGAATACCAGGATTTCCAACCCCTACGAAGAATGAAAATCTACCTGAACTGTCGGTTTTCGCGACACCTACAAGTTTTCCATCCAAGAATACGTCAAGGTACTCCCCACCAAGAGAGGCTCCTCCTTCCGTTCCCAGGAACCCCTGTATCTTTACCGAACCAACCCTTGTGTAGTTGAATTCCTTCACGTAGATCTTAGCTTTATCCCGAATTACTATGGTGGGATCACTAGTTGATTCAAAATATGGTCCCCACCCCTCGTATACGGCTACTATATGATACTTTCCTGCAACTCCCGTAGCTGAGCATTTAACTACAAATCTGCCATGTCTAACTTCTCCTCTTCCTACAATTTTCCCTGGCGATTCCTTCTCCTTTCTAAGCTCTATCCTCACGGAACCTGCGGGAACGAGGGTGCCCTCTGTTGTAGTGACGATACCTTCCACGGTGAAGTTAGAACCGGCCGTGATCTCCCTTGGCCACTTAATTATCTTAGTTGTAGTGTTGTAGCCAACTAAGATGGAAAGGTTCAATTTTCCTAAGGTAACGTTAAACCACCCAACTTTCTCTCCGGTTATGTTCACTATTGTCTTCCCATCTTTAACCGTAATATTGATGGGAATTTCGGGGTTAGTTGTCAGGTTAACCTTGAATGGGAGCTCTATAACCGTACTATTTCCAAGGGATACTTTAACCTCTCTAACTCCGGGCTTTTGTTGCACTTCCTCTTTCTTCTCCTCAGGCCTACGGGATCCAGTGGCGTCAAAAGTTATCCAGCCTATACCTTCAAAGTAAACCTCAGCCCAGGCGTGTGCCTGCCTTAACTTAACTTCCTGCATTCCAGGCTCGGCCTTGATCTTGAACCCCGTTACTAGCCTTGCCGGAAGGCCGTTGAGCCTTGCTAAGATGACAAAGGCCGTATTAAAATCGAGACAGACTCCTCGCTTTGAATAGAAGAGGAACCACTCAACGGGATCTATTCCTGGGGGCGCTGGGGGAGCTTTTTCATCATAGAAGTAGTTCTCTTCGAGGTACCTCTCTATGGCCAGGGCCTTCTCGTAAGGGCTCTCTATTCCCTTAGTTATGTTCTTTGCCAACTTAAGTACCTTTTCGCTTACCTCTGGAACTTCTAAACTTACTTCGGGAACTTTAGCTCTTCTTAGAACATCATCCGGGAACTCATAAAGCGTTGCTTCAAAATCGTAGGATTCCACGGGGTACCTCTTTGGTCTAAGCAACTCAAGATCCCCCGAATACAGGGCGGGAATCGAGATCCAGGAGGTATAAAGGGTTGTATAGAGGTTTCCCGAAAGGAGGGGAGATTTTAATTCAACCCTTACCCTATCGATAATTGTTTCGTGCGGTACCTTAGGTTCAAAAATTGGTATCTTTCCAAAAACCTTTATTCCATCGAATTTCTCCCCAATCCACTTGCCGTTCTTATAGGTATAGTAGACGTTTTGCCTTAGGTACGCGACCCTCCCCTTATCCTCGAACACAACCATGACGGTTGCATCGTTAAATATCGATAACCTGTAGAGGTTTTCCCTGAGATCTATGGAATGGGATTCTTTTTTTGGGAGCTCATTAGATATAGTTGGGACTAACGTTATCGGAGAAGAGGAAGAGAGGAGGAGCAACCCCAGTACTCCAATTATTACCGCTGAAAATATCTCCCTCATCATCATAGCCCCGAGACGTTAAATACTGATTCCATTAAATGTCCAAATAGGTAACTTAAAAACGCTGCTCCCAGGCCGGTGACTACCATCTCTGCAACCTTCTTCTTAATTGAGATCCCTGAGATCAAGGCAACTGAAGTTGCTACAACACTTAACGCCAAGCCAGCAAGCATTACCGAGATGGGGAGGGCCGTTAGTGATGAGCGCGCGAAGAAGTAGGGGGTCACTGGGAATGCAACGCCGACAAGGTAAGCGAGGCCGGTATATAGGGCGGCCCTTAACTCGTTCTGTTCTTCTTCATGGACAAGGAGCTTTATTAAAGCTTCCTCTTTTCCCTTTAGCTTTACGGACACTTCTTGGGCTATCTCTTCTGGGAGGCCTCCCTCGATAAGTTTTTCATATACCTCTTTAACGGCTCTTTCTGGTGAGACCTTGAACAGGACTTTAGTCCTCTCCCTTATTGCCTCGCTTACCTGCCTTTGAGATCTAACCGAGATTAAGGCTCCAATGGCCATTGATAGTGCACCGGCAACTCCTACGATAAGACCACTGATTCCGACTAGCCTTGGCGAGTACGGATAGACGGCAGAAAGACCGGTAACAGCTCCTAGTATTTCGACGAGACCATCGTTCATTCCTAAGACGAAGTCCCTCACGTTCTCTACGTGAAACCTTCTCTTGCTCTCATAGAAGAACTTCTCATGCTCTAACTCTTCCAGGATTATCTCCTTTAGTTTCTCCATTTCGTCGGGAGAGAATTCTTGAGAGTGTTCAGTAAGGAACTTGAAGTACTTTTGGATCGCGCTATTTTCGCCCATCTCCAAAAGGGAAGCAACGATCCCTGGGCCTAGAATTTTCCTCATTAGTTTTAGGATGTGAATTGTCCATCTTTTGACCTTGGGCTTGTTGGGGGTTATCCCTCTCCTCTCTAAAAAGGAGAGCCAAAACTTTGCGTGCTTTGCCTCTATTCTTGCTAATCTTAGGAATTCCTCTTTAATCTTTTCATCTTTTTCAACTTTAGCAAGTTCTGCATAGAGAAGAGAATCGGAGTATTCATCGTTGTAGAATTTGACGACAAGACTTAAAACGTCTGACATTCGAATCCCCAAAATAAAATAAAAGGGCATTTATAAACTGTTATGTCACGACTTTTTCAAGCTCATCAAGTGCAATAGCTCTCTTTATCTCCAATGCAATCCTCCTTCCCGTGCTCATAGGCTTCCTCCATAGTGAATTCCCATAAGGATGCCCCATGGCCATGTGGATGTTCGTTCCTCCTCCGGTTCTTGGTGCAACATCGTAGATGTAGAAGTTTAAGTCTTTGTCAACTGCAGTTTGCAGTGTAAATGGACCAATTATCCCTGGGGGATAATACTTCTTCGTTGCTTCAACGTACTTCTCTGCCATTTTGAACACTTTCTCCAGCAGACTCTCCCTTAAGGTCGAGGATGCGTGGCCGCAAACGGTGTATTCAGGCTCGAACTGCCATTCAGGTAAAGTTAGCTGCTGAGCTGCGGGCAATCTCACGTGGCCATCCAAGCTCGTCTCGAACCTCCAGTCTATTCCTAGTAACTCTATCTCCTCATCTATGGGTGAGTAGAAGAAGTCGAAATTGAAGACCGGCCCAATTATGTACCTCTCTATCCTCGCCTTCTCTAGGTCTTCCTTTGTAATAACTCCAAGCCTTATCAACTTCTCGCTCTTCTCCTTGAACTCTTTGTAGCTTGCGGCCGTGAAGAATCCCCTCTCAAGCCTCTTTTTTGCGTGGGGCAGCTTGACTATAACAAGGCCAACCTCATCTATTTCCTCTGGCTTTACTTCCTCGGGGTAGGGAAGCCCGGCCTTTTCAAGCAACCAGTAGTAACTTTTCTCCTCACTCCTTTCCTCCGTCCTGAGGAGTGACCTCGTCCCGAACATTGGCACTAGGAATTCGTTCTCCACTTTGTCTATTCCAGTATAGACCACGAAGGAACGGTTTGGAACGAATATGACGTTCCTCTTCCTTAGCTCTTCCTGAATGTCGATTATCTGGGCGAACTTATCGAGGACTATCACTTCGTCAATGAACCCCTTAATTAAGCCATCTCTGCTCTTCCTCAGCTTGAAGTACTTCGCGTACGTGAGGTGCCTACCTTTCTGGGCAACAACTAAAGTAGGGAGACCCTCCTCCTTTGCTCCATCCGCTATATCCAAGGCCGAGTGACTTCCGATAACCCCAACGGTTATCTTATCCTTATCATACTTCTCCAAAACTTCGAGAATCTGCTCCCTGCTTATCATAGTACCACCTCAACAGGAATTTGGCTCGAACTCTTTTCCCAATTCCTTCATAATTCTAATCCTCTTCTCTATGCTCTCCTTCGTCCCAACATCTCTCCTATAAAATATGGGCCCTTTTACATGCTTTACCGCATTCTCGGCAATTTTCTCTGCTTCTTCTACGCTATCCGCGATACCGACAACCGCCAATGCTCTTGAGCCCAGAAGGGTGTAGCTCTCATCGATCGAGGCAAATATCAGCTTTGCCCCTTCCTTTTCTATGGCCTCTTCGTTGACATCAATTTTTACCCCCTTAACCGGATTTACGGGGTAACCCTGGGGTGCTAAGTACTTAACGACCGTGGCCTTGTTGGCGAACTTTACGCTCCTTAAGTTACCATCAACTATTCCTTGGGCTATCTCAACTAGGTTATCTTCTAGGATTGTGAGAACGTTTATTGCTTCGGGATCTCCAAACCTCACGTTGTACTCTATTATTACCGGCCCTTCTTTTGAGAGCATGAACTGGCCGTAGAGGATTCCCTTGTACGGATAACCCTCCTTTCTCATGGCATCTACAGTCTTTTGGAGGATTTCTAGGGCCTTCTCCCAGTCCTCCTTTGTAACGAACGGAAGCAGATGGTTAGGGCATGAGTATGAGCCCATACCCCCAGTTATTGGCCCTTCATCGTTCTCGTAAGCGTGGGGATAGTCCTGGGCTAAGGGCATTGGATAAACTCTCTTTCCATCGCTGAATACTTGAAAGGTGAACTCAACTCCGTCGGTTCTTTCCTCTATGAGAACTTTTCCATCTTTCTTTATCAGCTGCTCAGCGTAAGCCTTTGCTTCTTCATTATCTTTAAGTTGGTATCCAACTACCTTGACGCCCTTTCCACCTGTCAGGCCGAGAGGCTTAACTACCACTGGCCTCCCGTACTCATCTATCCATGCCCTCATTTCATTGACGTCATCGAATACCCTGAACAGCTTTCCCCCTGGGATTTTGTTCCTTTCCATGAACTCTCTTGCCCATGCCTTATTGGTTTCAAGCCTTGCAGCTTCCTTTGTTGGTCCTACAGTGGGAATCCCTTCTTTTTCAAGGGCGTTAACGACTCCTGCCTCGAGGGGGGCTTCGGGCCCTATGAATGCCAGCTCAATCCCCCACCTCTTTGCAAACCCTACAACCTTATTTACATCTGTTTCTTTGGCGAGCCCATAATCTTTGGCTATCCTAGCGAGCCCAGGATTCTTGTGCTTTGACACAACGTACAGCTCTGCTCCCCCTTTAACGAGGGCTTCACCTATTGCATGCTCTCTTCCCCCGCCACCAACTAATAAAATCCTCATTAATTTCACCATTTTTACGTCAAAATATTTGCCTATTAATGGTTTTCGTTGACTTAATTATGTTAATAAAATAACTAACAAACGTGTATATAAATCACTTGATGAGTAAGTAGTTGCCTACACAAAATTTATTTATATTTCCCATTTGTAAAATTAATTAGGGTGATGGTCATGCTTCCAATAGGAGATATCCTCGACTTAATTCCAGAAAATGGGGTAATGACAGTAGTTCAGAGAGATTTGGAGGCCAATGGGGATAGATATGTTCTCCTGATTCTTAAGTACCTCCTTAAAAAGGGTGAGCATGTTTTCCTTTTCCTTTACGAGCCTTATACCTTCCTAACAAGGAATCTCAGGAATATTGGACTTAACGTTGAGGAGTACCTTGACAGGAATCTCATAATATTTGACGTATTCGGAAGCATAAATAAAATCGAAAAGGATGTTAAGGGAGTTTACACGCTTTCAGGTTACATGGATGATGTTATATTCATAAGTAAGGTTAAAGAATGGGCCGAGGGAGTGTTAAAGAAGCGGGAGGTGAAGGGGAATAGGTTGTGGATAGTCACTTACCTAAGCTCGGGTGTCTGCAAGCTTTTCCATAACCCTCTCTACACCTACAAGATGATATTACTTACAAAGGAAGACATTCTGAAAGAGAAGTCACCAAGAACCATCATAACGTACTCTCCTGTTGAGTGCCCAATCTTGGAGGATATAGTATATTTTGTCTCAGACGTTGTAATAGAGACTAAGGTCATAAAGGGAAAGAGGGTTGGTATAATATCAAAGGGACCTGAAGAGAACGTGATGTTTGAACTGTTTGAGGAGAGGTGAGAGATTATGGTATCTTGGGAAATTAAAGCCTTGGACAGGGAGATTGGTGAGATTAAGAAGTACTCCCTTGTCCTAATCCACCAGGAGGATCCCCTTTCAAGGGGAATAGATATCCTCTACCATATACTCACGGCAAAACTTAAGAAGGACAATCTGATAGGATATTTCAACATCTCTTATCCGCTCCCACTTGTGTTTAGGGCTCTGAGGAGATTTGGCATTGATCCCACTAAGGAGCTTGAAGAGCTTAGGTTGGCAATAATAGACACTTTTGGTAGCTTTCATGGTATAAGATCAACGATTAAAGGCGTGTGGACTCTAGAAGGAATGCTGTCCTCAGAAACGCTACCAATCAAGTATGCTCAAGTTATAGAGGCTCACAAATCCGTGTGGGCCGAGAATAACATGTTTGAGGGAAGAGATATTTATGGGTTTGCGGTAGCGATTTCTTCCTACTTGGAGCTATTCGGGAGTCTTGAAGAGACCCTACGTTATCTTGAGCTGTCATCTGAAGTTAGGGCAGTTCATCCTGCATATAAAAAATACCCTAGGGGGACGAACTTTTGGTTGTGGATGGGGAAAGATCATCCCGATGTATTTGCCTCAGTATATAGGAGGGCAGATTATGTTCTCAGGACAAGGGGATACCTAACGGAGGACGGTATTAAGAGGGAGTTAACGGTGCTAAAGACTCCAGAGCTTGAAAAGGAGGTTATAAAGTTTGAGTATGAGTTCAAGAGGGACGGGATAAAGCTTTCAAAAATTTACTAATTCTTGTAAATTGTTGCCAATAAGTTTTTAATATTTTACATTTTTATGTTGATTGATGAGAGTTAGAATAATCAGCGGTGAGCAACTAGCGAAAATGATAACCCTTAAGGAAATAGAGATCAGCGTGGAAACATTCTAGAGGATAAAGCAAGAAAAGCCCAGGAAATAGCAATAAAGGTCATCGAAGCTTTAGATGGGTTAAGATATCTTGGGGTTTACATTCACATCTACGATAAACCGTTCGTTGGGCCTCTAAGGAAGATGGGGCATGTTACTGTTGAGGAGTTTAAACAGAGCCTTGGAGATAGCTCACAGGGGGTGGTTGAAGATGGCTCCTAAAGTTGGAA
>QMUI01000009.1 GCA_003660485.1 Thermococci archaeon
CCCTTCTTAGCTAGGCGGATCTTCCTGAGGAGCTTCTTCTGCTCTGGAGTGAGACCTCTCTTCAGGCTTCTCCTTTGCCTTGCGGGAAGTAGCTTAGCTAACTCCTCAAGGGACATATTCAACAACTGTTCGAGGGTATAACCGCGATACCTAAACTCCTTCCTCGCCATTTACACCACCTCACTTCCTCCTACCAGTTCTCCTCGCAGCGATATGACCAACCTTCCTTCCTGGAGGAGCCCTCCTTGAAGTCGTGGTTGGCTTACCTGGGTGGTGCTCCTTACCACCGAATGGGTGGTTGACTGCGTTCATCTTAACACCTCTTGGTGTCGGCCAGAACTTATTCCTCGCCTTGTACTTGTAGTAGGCCTTGCCAGCCTTAACCAGGGGCTTCTCCAGCCTACCTCCCCCGGCAACAACACCAATTGTTGCCCTACAGTTTGGATCAAACGCCTTGAGCTCACCGCTTGGAAGTTGAACTATAACCTTGTCCTTTTCCCTTGAAACCACGAGAGCATAAGTTCCTCCAGCCCTCACGTACTTTCCGCCATCCCCAGGAACGCCCTCAATATTGTAAATGTAGGTTCCCTCAGGGATCTTTGAGAGCGGCAAAGTGTTGCCAATTGCAACCGGGGCCTCTGGGCCTATGTATACCTCCTGCCCAACGAGCAATCCCTCAGGAGCGATAATAAGCTTCTCCATTCCATTCTCGAACTTAACCCTTGCCACGGGTGCAGTCCTACCTGGGTCGTGCATTATCTCTTCAACGACTCCCCTAAGGGTCTTCTCTTGGGTGTAGTTCAGGGGGATATACTTTACGGCACCCCTAAACCTGTGGGAAGGTGACTTGAAAGTGGGACTTCCTTTACCTCTCCTTTGCTGGATTAGACTCTTACCCATAACTCACCACCTCAGAATAATCCTAACCTTGCGGCAACTTCACTCGCGCTGTATTCAGGCTTGAGCTTAACATACGCCTTCTTCTCACCCTTGGGTGTTATAAGGGTGTTCACCTTCTCAACTTTCACGTCAAATATCTCCTCAACAGCCCTCTTGATGTCCTGCTTTGTGGCCCTCCTGTCCACTATGAAGGTGAGCTTGTTCTCTTTCTCTATCAGTGAGATTGCCTTTTCCGTGACGACGGGCCTAATTATAACCTTGTACGGATCCATACCTCATCACCCATATATCTCCCTAAGCCTCTCTATAGCACTAACGGTCCAAACTGTCAACCTTCCAGGGTGAGTTCCAGGAGCTAGGTGCTCCACACCCAAGTTGTCAACGACCACAACATCTACTCCTGGGTGGTTCCTTGCCCCAAGGACTATTCCCTCGTTCTTCCCAACGACGATAAGCGGGCCCTTGGCCTTCTTGTACCTCCTGCCCCTCATCTTACCCTTACCAGCCCTTACTCCGCTCTTCTCCTTAGCTCTCTCGATGTCGTCCCAGATGCCAAGCTTCTTGAATATCTCCCTCGTCTCCCTTGTCTTCTGGATCTTCTGAAGGTCATCAACCACTATAAGCGGGAGCTGGGGAACGTTATCGATGACGTGCCCTCTCGCCTTGACTATGTCATAATTGGCAGTCGCAGCTATGGCGCTCATTATCGCTAACCTTCTCTCCTTCTTGTTTATATCCTCCCAGATTATCTTCTCTACCTTTGGTGGGTGGGTCCTCCTTCCACCCCTAGCGAATGGAACGAATGCAGCATACCTCGGTGGGGTCTTGAGCCTCTCAACCCTCGCCATTCCGTGACCCTTTCCTATGTTCTCAGTGACCCTTCTCTTACCGGCCATTGGGTCTCTTCCCTGGGGCTGTATCCTATGGGTCCATGAAGCTATGACGGCCCTCCTTATGAGGTCGGGCCTAAATGGAGTGAAGAATACCCTAGGTAGCTCAATCTCATCAACGGGTTGACCGTTAAGGTCGAAAACCTTAACCTTCATTTATCTCACCTCACTGCTTTGACTCAACACTAACATAAGTGATTTGGGGCCTCTGAACAGGAGGCTTCTTCTTTGGAGGTCTTATAGCGGGCCTAACCCTAATTATCCTCTTTACGGGCCCAGGAACACTGCCGGCAATCATCATGAAGTCGCTCCTCACGATTCCATAGTGTGGGAAGCCACCCTTTGGGGTAATCTCAATCTCGTTCCCGTTCAAGTTGAGCTTACCATTCTCACCTATGGCAATCAACCTCTTGTTGAGTTCAGTCCTGTGGTGGAATCCTGTTTGTCCAGCCATTGGAACTGTCCACATTACCCTAGCTGGGTGCCACGGACCAATTGAACCTACCTTCCTCCTACCCTTGCTGTCCTTATGGGCCCTAAGCTTAATTCCCCACCTCTTAACTGGACCTTGGGTTCCCTTACCCTTTGTGACGGCGATTACATCGAGGAGCTCTCCCTCTTTGAGAACCTCACTAACCCTAAGCTCCTTTCCGAGCCTCTCCTTTATGTAGTTGAACTTCTCCTCAACGCTAGTTCCACCAATGGCGTACTCCATAACCTCGGGCTTCTTCTTGAGCTTGATTATCCATGGCTGAGTGCTTACAAGGGCCCTAACCTCGACTATTTCTCCTTCCTTTATCATGTCCTCAAGCTGACCAAGCTTCTGCTCGAAGACTTCCTGGGTGTAGTTCTTTGGCAAGGTTGCGATCCTCCTCTCGAGGAGCTTGTAGAAGGTAACGTTCTTAGCCTTCTTGCTTGGGTAGTTGTCGAGCGGAAAGTCTGGAACTATTACCTCGGTTGCGGTTTCGAGGCCGAGGTAGCCCTGCCTGTAAGCCCTAATTCCAAAGATCCTTAAGGGTGGGGTTTCAACGATTGTTACTGGCACGAATATTTCCTTTCCATTGGTGAGTCCTGGCTCGTCATCGATCATTAATATATGCGTCATTCCAGCCTTGTATCCTGCAAAGCCAAGCATTCTAACCTCTGTCTCCTTGGGCCAACTCCTAATTCTTGGAACTATGCTCTTAGCCCTCTTTCTTGGGCTGAATCCAAGTGAACCCTTCCTTGGCCTGTGAACCTTACCCATTCTCAATCCCTCCTCATGACATTAAATATCGCGAGAGTCGCAAACAACGCTTCCTCTGTTCTTACGGTTTTTGTCTTTTGACCCGGAATTGTGTTCACGATTAGATCGAACTCGAAATCCTCATTATACTCATTCAATATCTCCATAATCCCCTTCCGGGGAGAGCCAAAGACTATACCAACCTCGCCCTCGAGGGGCACTTCGGCATCTCTCACGTCGACACCCCTACGGGATGTCGCGATGACCACGTCAAGGTCAGCATTTTTAAGTGTTTTCGCCAAAGTTTTCCTACTCAGGTGAACCCTATACCCCCAGTAGTCTGGGGGCTCGGCAGGAACTACGCGGAGAGGTTTTACTGAAACTATTTTGAACGTTCCCCTGCCTTCCTCTGCAATTCCCTTTACGAGCGCTGGTCTGTCAAGTCCTATGTCAGCGAATAGCTTTTTCCCACGCCTAAATGCAAAGCCTTCCCTAATTTCTCCTATTCTAGGACTAGTCTTTGGCTTATGGCTCGGTATCTGGAGAGGGGGCATCACACCAGCGTACTTAAGCTCAGGCATCAATGGGAACAATCTTTTCCTGAGGTACTGGGGAGTCTCAGCGTACTCTAGCAGGAGTTTGATGAACTTACCGTCCCTCCCTCCGGCCCTGTAGATCCATATGTGTTCAACACCAAATATTGCGCATGCCCTAGCTACCTGACCTACCTTGTAAGCCTTGAGTTTCGGGTCATTTGTTTCCTCCAAGAGTGAATCTGGAATGAATATGTGCCACGCCATTTCTGCCCTCCAAGGCTTTCTCTTATTCTGAAAGCTGTGGTGGTGTTTTAATACTTAATTTAAAAGACTTTCGAAGGTTTCCACCCTTGTGGAATAAAATTTTATGAAAAATTTTTGCAAAGCAATAAGGTAGAAGAGAATTAGCCTTTTGGCTTGACAAGAACCTTTATTAGGTCGAAATCTCTTATAAGTCCAACTAATTCTCCCTCTCCCCTTATCACTGGGAGCTGTTCTATATGATATTTGGCCATCTTCCTAGCTACATCATATACCGTCATATGAGGTGTAGCAATTATGACGTCCTTGGTCATTATCTCTTCAACGGGCTTGTTTGGGAGTTGCAGTTCAAACTTTTCAAAGAGTAACGTTGGGTGGCTCTCCAGCATCCACTCTTCCTCGCTTGAGGCAGCGAGTTCAGTAGACTTCATTATCCTTACTATCTCACTATCTTTCAGCAAATCCGTTTCATCGACAATCCCAATGAGCTCACCATTATCATCGACAACTGGAAGCGCCATTGCGTTTGACAATAGCAGAGCCTTCAATGCTGCCTTAAGGGGTGTCCCCTTCCAAACTATGCTCACATGCCTCTGATAATAGGGCTCGATTTCGGTCTCCCTATACTTCTCAGTCTTTGCTAAATACCTCCTTATTATGTCACCCACCGTTAGGATGCCAACGGGTCTTTTCTCCTCATCGACGACTATTACCCTTCTGTAGTCATGCTCCAACATCAACTTCGCGGCCTTCTTTAGATCGTCATTTTCTTTTACAGTGGGAACATCTCTCTTAACAAGCATTGCTAGTTGCTCCTCATCTGGATTTGTAAGTACGCGCTTTATGCTAATTATTCCGACGAGCTTGTCCTCCTTGTTAACCACTGGAAAGCTCCTGACTTTGTACTTCTTAAAAAGCTCAATTGCATAGTTCCTCGTGGCGGGTAAGGTTATCGTCACTGGATTCTTTGTCATTATTGTTTTAACTTTCATGCAACACCACCAAATAGCATAGCCCCATTCCCCTGTATTTAAATCTTATTGAAATAAGGGAAAATATATCATTCTTTGACTATTTTTATGTCTTGAGGGGTGACGAGAATCTTTGGAGGATCCTTACAAACCATGGCAATGTCCCAACCAAAAGTACTTGCACTCATCTTAATTTGTTCAGCAACTTTCTCGAGTATGTCAGGCTTCGATATCAGAGGGGATAAATCCACTATCACAATGTTTCCTGCCGTAACTTCGTCAGAAACAACTTTAAGGTCATTGTACGTTGCAATTTTTATTCTCTTTACGTAAATAACCTTAGGCTTTATTATTTCTTTGACTATAGCGTCCTCCTCCACTGGAACAAGCTCCACGTCGGATTTCTTCTCTGTAACCTTTTCCCTTATTGAAGTGAGCGACTTTGTTTTTTCCTGAACTTCCGGTTTTTTGAGCTTATCAAAGAGACCCACTTTCATCACCTCGTCATGCTCATAATAAATTACCAAGCTTCTTTCTCCAAAACTCCTTATAACATTTTCCGCAATGTCAATAAAATATAACGTCTCTCCAAATATCCCTTACCTTTTCTACCAATTCCTTCGGGGTGGCAATTATTAGTACCCACCTAGGAGTCTGCCTCCTCTTTATTGCAGAAGCAAGAGGAGTTACCTTAGCTATCGGTTCAATTGTCCCGTCTTTAAGAACAACATTTACTTCTACCTGCTTTAATCGAGGTTCGCTTAATATCAGCTCCGGAATTGAAAGTTCTAAAATTACCTCCCCATCTCTCGCTCCAATTTTATCTGCGAGCTCCAACTCCTTTTCCCGTCTCTTCTTGGAGCTTCTATAAAGGGATGTTAGAGCCCTTTTTTCCTCAGGTGTTAAATCTTCCGGGCTTATCACAACAGCAGCTTTGAATAATTTTCTTTGTCTTATTCTCCTAACTATATCACCGGGGTATCCTCCCAAATCCTCAAGTTCAACTAGGAGCCTATCATCTGTCATCTTCCAAAACTCTTCTAGGTCTCCCTCGTCCAAGGCATGCTCAACAGCCCTTATCAGCATCCCTTCAGCTATTTTGACTGTTCTGTGGAAATATACCCTAGAATACATCAATGATCGAGCAACTAACATGCCCTCAACGGCTTCAATTCCCTTCTCATCAATAACAAGTTCATCTCCAATTACTTTCATGACTGTAAGTAGCCTCTCCAGGTCAATAATACCGTGAGCTACCCCTGTGTAATGGGCATCCCTACTTAGGTAATCAAGCTGATCTACATCTATATCCCCATGAATTATCATTCTCAAGTACTTCCGCTTATAAACTCCAGCTATTAGATCACCAATCTCTTTAGGCCTAAAACCAAGCTCTTCGAGGATTTCGGGGATCTCATTCGAGCTTTCACATATTTCGATTTTACCCTCAACAATCCCCCTACTAACGTCCATATGATCATGGAATTCAAGTCTTTCTCTGTATATTCTCTCGAGTGTGTGGCTAAATGGACCATGACCAACATCATGTAATAACGCGGCCAGCTGGATCAACATAGCTTCATCCCCTGGTAACCCAAGTTCTTGAGATAGTCTCCTAGCTAGGTACCAAGTCCCTAGGGAGTGTTCAAACCTAGTATGATTCGCCCCAGGATAAACTAAATTCGCTAACCCAAGTTGCTTTATCCCTCTAAGTCTTTGAAATTCTGGAGTCTCAACAAGTCTCATTATCTCTTCAGGGATTTTCATGCTTCCATGCACAGGGTCATGAATAATCTTTCCGTCCAATTTGCCTCCCATAAAAAGGGTTAACAGTAACACTATTAACTTTTGCCTGATGACAACCATAAGAGAAATCCTAAATTTAGAAAAGGGACTTGTAATAATATCAGGAAACCCAAAGTGGTTACTTAAATTGTTCATAGATAAATTTGCAGAAAAAGGAATAGTGGCAATAGAGAGGCTACCAGTGACACCAAAATTTCCAAACAAAGTCATTATAGGAGATATTTTTTCAGTCAATACGAAGTATGCAGTCCTTTTTAACGTAATTACAGACAAGAGGTACCGCATCATAAGGAAAGTTCTGGAAAGAGCTCAAGGATCCGTAGTCGTAGATTACGAAGAAAAATATATGTTACCTCGAATCCTCAAATCAGAAATTGGCAAAAAGTCAGCCTACATCATAACGTACAAAATGGAAACTGTTGGATTTGAAAAATTGAGAATAATTAAGTTAGAGGATGGGAAAATAGTTAGTCAAAATAGTTACATCAGAAAGAGGTTATAATCAAATCTCTTAAAATTGTAACTTTTCGAAGTGGCAATAAGCCGAATAAGGCAGATGAGATAACGCCATTGAATTAATTCATTAATCATACATAGCAAACATGGCGGATAAATTCCGAGAGGGCCTTAAATCCGAAAAGTTTATATATCTCTATTTTCAAAAAACAAAATGCAGATCCCCCACAAATAAATGAATTAGGAGGTGTGGATGATGGGAGAGTTACCAATTGCCCCAGTTGACAGGCTTATAAGAAAGGCAGGTGCCGAGAGAGTTAGCGAGGAGGCAGCAAAGATCCTCGCCGAGTACCTTGAGGAGTACGCAATTGAGGTTTCAAAGAAGGCTGTCGAGTTTGCAAGGCACGCTGGAAGAAAGACCGTTAAGGCTGAGGATATCAAGCTTGCTATCAAGAGCTGAGGCTCTTTCTCGGCTTCTTTACTTTTGACCATTACATTTTAAAGCAAGCTTTCTCTTCTGCAATCTGGTGGGGATCTTGTACGTGGAAACTCAAGAAGAAGAGCCCGAAATAAAGCTCCCCCTTCCCAGGGTCGGAATTACAAACCTGAAGACAGTTGCAAAGATCAACTGGAGGGGAAGGGTCTACACATTCATCCCAACGTTTGAGGTTACAATAGACCTCACAGAGAGAAAAAAAGGTATTCACATGAGCAGGCTTATTGAGAGCATAACGGAAGCATTAAGTGAGGCTGTTGAGGAAGAGGTAAAAAAAATACACACATCCCTAGAAGATCTTGGGTTAGCAGTTATTAAGAGGATTGAAAAGAAACACCACCACCAGAGAGCAGAAGTCTGGATTAAGACTACCTTAATACTGGAAAAAGAAACCCCCACAAGCAAAAAAGTCAGTTACGAACCGTATGATGTTGAGGTTGGGATTATAAAAGAAAAAGGAAACATCCAAAAAGTTCTCAAAGTTAAAGTCATCGGAAATACTGCATGTCCTCATGCGATGGCAAACAACCAAGGAAGAACACACATACAGAGGGCAATAGGAGAGCTTGAAATTAGGACTAACTTCGAAGAGGAAATACCACTTGAAGACATGATAGAGGTGGTCGAGAGTTCGTTTAGTTCCCCAACATATACATTACTGAAGACTTCAGATGAAAATGCCGTTGTTAGAAGGATGTACGAGAATCCAAAGTTCGTTGAAGACGTGGCAAGAGAGATCCTTGCCAAAGCAAGGGAGAAGTTCAAAGGTAGAATTCATGTAAGAGTCATCAGCAACGAGAGTATCCATAAACACGATGTTATAGCTGAAGCGTGGGCGTAAATTCCTCTTTTAACTTTCTTAAGCATCCAGAACAAAAGGTTGGTGCCCTCAAATCCCAATCCCTTAAATCTTCAGGAGGATTCATCACACAGTCATTCTTGCAGTGTGAAAGTCCATATAGATGACCCAGTTCATGAAGCACACCTTTAAACACTCTCTCCACGAACAAATCTCTATTATCTGTATGAAACGGCTTAATTGCCAACGCAAGAACATGATAGTTAGCAATTGAGATCTGCAAGCCAAGATACTTCTTATATAAGTCGAAATATTCTCTCCTAGAACCAATGGGGTACGTTGTAAGACCAAATATCTTCGTTATACTATCGTCATTCACATCATTCCTCATCTCAACTAGCCTGCCATAGAGAGCCTCAACCACAGCTTCAAAAGAGTACATTTTAACTATCCCATTCTCAGTTTTCACTTGCACTAAGGTTCCTGGGGGCAATCTTATATGTCCGCCATAAACCGGAACCACTGGCAACTCGATATCTCGAAGGTAGAACTTAACCTTATCATATACCTCGAAAAACAACCACTTGTACTCCTCTCCCCCCATATAAACGAAGGCAACTAAGTCAGGCATCAGGCCGACTTACTAAACAAGGATATATAAAAGTTATTTTCGAAAACTACGTCATGAACGCAAAAAAGATCCTCCCTATAATCCTTGCGATATATTTCACAATAGGGCTAATAATTGTAATTAACCAAAACCCTTGGTTTTCCTTCACGAAAAATGCATTAAGCGACATGGGATCTCTTAAAAATCCAAAGAGCTGGATATTTAATCTGTACATAATAGGGCTTGGAACTTTAGGCCTAATAACTGCCAAGGCATTGAAAAGAGATGTGCTTAAAATAGCGATGCTTACGCTTATCCTTGTAGGGGTATTTCCGGAGGAAAAACCACTCCATGCACCTTCAGCCGTTCTAACTTACCTGCTATCCTTCTTAGACATGACACTTTACGGAAAAATTTGGAGAGTTATCGGCCCAGGAACTTTTATCCTAATGATAGCCCTTATAAAGATGAGAATTGGACTGGCGATCCCGGAAGTTATTGGAGCTATGGCAATAATCGCCTACATGATATACCTGGGGTGGAGAGAATGAAAGTCGTTGCACTATTAAGCTCAGGGATAGATTCGCCCGTTGCAATCCACTTAATAGCGAGCAAGGGTGTTGAAGTTTATCCTCTCCACTTTAGGCAGGATGAGATAAAGGAGGATAAAGTGAGGAGGCTTGTGGAGAGGTTAAGAGAGATACATAGAGATCTAGTGAAGGAGCCCCTGATAGTGGATGCCTTCGAAGTTCAAGCCCCAGTTTTTGAGAAGCTAAGGGAGATTGGAAAAGCAAAATGGACATGCGTATTTTGCAAGTACACTATGTACATAGTGGCAACTGAGTACGCAAAGAAAATTGGGGCAGATGCCATCGTAACTGGTGACTCTCTTGGTCAAGTAGCTTCACAAACACTTGACAATCTAATGGTCATAAGCACAGCAACAGACCTTCCAGTATTAAGGCCCCTCATAGCCCTGGACAAGGAAGAGATCGTTAGGATTGCAAAGGATATAGGGACCTTTGAGATAAGCATAGAAGAAGAACCCTCCTGCCCCTTCGTTCCGAAGTTTCCGATAGTTAGGGCAGGTCTTGGACAGTTTAAAAAGATACTTGAGGAGGTAAAAGATAAAATCCCCAGGGATGTTATATGAAGCATCTGCAACTGGCAAGCTATTTACTAGCTTTAAACGCGATCCTAATTTTAGTTTTATATCAAGGCTCAATTTTATACCAAATATTTGGGGTATTTAGTCTCTTATTGGCTGTTGGGGTAAGAAATGAAATTAAGATCGCAATAAAAGTTGCCCTCATTTATGCAGTATTTGAATTTCTCTTTGCCCTATTGTTCCTCATAGCTGGGAACTTGCTATCCGCAATAGATGCAGGGATAAGCTTACTGATAGTTCATGACATATTTGGATATATACAAGAAAAATATGGAAAGAGTTAAGCGCATTTTTCCTCCTTATACTTGGGCTCAAGCTTCTTTTCCTTTGTCTTTTAGGATTATCCTTGCATCAACTATTACTGCACCTTCTCCCTTATTGTACACGAAAACAGGGTTTAGATCCATCTCCTTTATGTAGTCCCTAAGATCATCAACTAGTTGAGAAACCTTGAGCAACATATCTACTATAGCATCTATGTCAGCTGGCTCTTCTCCTCTTGCCCCAGCTAGAATTGGGTATGCCTTTATCTCCCTTATCATTTTCCTTGCATCTTTTTCGGTTATTGGAACCAGCCTGAATGTCACGTCCTTAAGGATCTCAACGAATATTCCACCGAGACCGAACATTATTGCGTGGCCAAACTGGGGATCTTCAGTAACTCCGATGATTACCTCCCTTCCCGGTTTGAGCATTGGAGCGATGAGAACTCCAAGGATCTCAGCGTTAGGGTTGTACCTCTTGGCGTTCTCGTGAATTTCCTCCCACTTCTTCTTGAGCTCCTCCTCGTTCTTTATATTAAGCATTACAACCTTGGCATCACTCTTGTGAAGTATCTGGGGGGACATAAGCTTCATTGCCACTGGATAGCCAATCTCCTTGGCATACTTGAGGGCCTCATCAAGGGTCTTTGCAAGCTTCTCCTCGGGCACGGGCAGACCGTAAGCCTTTAAAACCTGCTTTGCTTCGTACTCAACCATGGCCGTTCTGCCCTGCTTCAACACTTCTTTAATAACCTTAACGGCCTCCTCCTTCATTCCTCATTCCCCCTAAGATATTTGGCATATCTAACCAATCCAGCCAAAGCCCTAACACCCCTCTCAGGGGTTGGATAAACGGGAACACCCTTTTCCTCAAGCATTCTAGCGTATTTGTCCGTCTTATAACCTCCCATTGCGACGGCGACTATTGGCTTCTCACTCTTCTTTGCATAATCAGCTATAATATTTATGACTTCCTCCTCATCTAACAGGGGAACTTGGAACAGGACAATTATGAGAATTGCATCAACGTTTGGATCCTTAGTGAAAGCTTCAAGGGCAAGCCTGTACCTTTCTACGTCAGTATCACCAACAACATCAGTAGGATTTCCAACGACTGCATGGGGTGGGAACCTTTCCCTCAAGAACTTTATTGTTTCTTCGCTTAGTTCAGCAAGCTTAAGGCCGAACTTAGCTACGGCATCACTCGCCATAACTCCAGCTCCACCGCCATCAGTTATTATTCCTATCCTGTCCCCCTTGGGTAGCTTGCACTTTGCAAATGCCTTAGCTAGATCGAACATGTGCTCAAAGTCTTCAGCCCTAATTATCCCAGTCTGCTTGAATACTGCATCGTAGATTACATCCTGGCCTGCAAGCGAGCCCGTGTGGGATGATGCCGCCTTAG
>QMUI01000010.1 GCA_003660485.1 Thermococci archaeon
GGGAACGCTTGAGGCTAAGTTCCATTGGTTGCTCTATTCCCTCAACTCACTTAGAAGAACTAACAAAGAGCTTTTTGAAGAGGTTTTGAGTCTACTTGGGAAGTTCAGGTGGAGTGAGGAAATTGAGTGTCTAGATATAAATGATGCAGTGGCTTGGACGGTTAAAAACCATGTTCTATTCCTCGATCCAAGGAGGGGAATTTTAAGGCCTCAAGGGAGGCTTGAACTTTTAGCGATAAGGAAGGCACTTGAAAAGTTATAATGGAGGTGGCAAATGTGGAAATTGTGGGCTTATTCTTGGCAAGTGAGCTTCATGGCGAAAGTTACTATAGGAAGGTCATGGAGAGCTTTAGGGAGGTATTCCCTAAGGATCTCGTGAGCTTTAAGGATGTGAATGAGGTTTCTGGAGTAGATGGTGCTGATATTGTGTTACTTTTCCTGTTGACTGGGGGAACCAGTAAGAAAGCCAAGGAAGTAATAAAAGCTGGAAAGCCGACAATTTTAATTACCCATGGAAAGCACAACAGCCTTCCAAGCGGTTTATCCGCTAAGGCTTGGGCTGAGGCGAATGGTTACAACGTTTACCTGTACCATGCGGAATCTCCTGAGGAGCTAATTGGTTTAATAAAGGGGTTGAAAGCGTATAAAAGGTTGAAGGGCCTAAGGATCCTCGAGATAACGAGTGATGGTAAAGTAAGCGAAAACGCTAAGGCCTTCTCAGGGGTTTTTGGTTCTAAAGTCTATGCCATAAGCTACGAAAGGATAAAGGAGGTTGGGTGGAGTGCAAGCGAGAGTGAAATAAAAGATCTTCTGGCCAAGGTCAGGGTTCTCATAAACGCTGAAGGGGAGAAGGTCAGGGATGTCGTGAGGATTTATTACGCGCTAAAGAAGCTAAAGGACGAGTACAAAGCTAACGCTATAGTAATTGACTGCTTCCCCTTCGTTGTCAAGTATAAGGTTACCCCCTGCCTTGCTGTGGCAATGATGAACGCCGAGGGAATTCCAACGGCATGTGAGGATGACTTTCACAGCTTGCTCATGCTCACGATAAGCTATGAGCTAACCGACAGTCCCGGATGGATAGCAAACCCAAGTGGATTCACGAAAAATGGTGAGCTGAAGCTTGCTCACTGTACGATAGCACCTACCCTGGGGAGGAACTGTGGCATAGTTTCCCACTTTGAGAGCGGTTGTCCCTATGCCGTAACGTGCGAGATAAAATATGATAGGCTCATAATAGGTAGGGTGAGCCTAGACTACTCAAAGCTTTCCTACTTCGTTGCGAGAAAAGTGAGGAGTGGCCTCCTTGAGGAGGGCCTCTGCAGAACTCAGCTGGTGGTGGACATAGGAAGGGAGTTCTTAGAGAAAGCCTTAGGTAACCACCACGTCGTGATGCCCTACACCCCTGAAGCATTGGAGGGTCTGAAGCTCGTTGACTGGCTCCTGGGATAACCTTTTTACTCCTTTATCAATATTAGCTTAGGTGGTAGCATGTTCTTCGATAGGGAGAGGGAGCTTGGGAAGTTGCTGAAAATGGTTTCCTATGATCCAAACATGATAACCTTTATCTACGGCCCGATAAACTCTGGGAAAACAGTTCTAATGTCTGAACTAACTAAAAGAATTGCTAAAGACTTCACGGTTTTTTATATAAATCTGAGAGGACGTTTTGTTAATAGCTATGAAGACTTTATGAAGGTTCTCTTTAGTGTTAGGGAAGGCTCTCCGAAGGAACTCTTGGCAGAACTCCTGAAAAGTGGTCTAGCTTATGGTGGTATTCCAGTTCCTGAGGGGGTTTTTAAAAAAATCCTGGAAAATAAAGACGAAGATCCCTTTGTATTCCTCGAAAATTACTTAAGAGAGCTTAAGGAGAAAGGAAGAAAACCGATTTTGATAATTGACGAACTGCAGGTTGTGAGTGATTTAAAGATAGATGGTCTTTTAATATACAAACTCTTTAACTTCTTCGTTAGGCTCACAAAAGAAACTCGTTTAAGCCATGTTTTTGTCGTTACTTCTGATAGTCTATTCATAGAGAAGGTCTACAACGAGGCAATGCTTCAGGGGAGGGCAGATTACTTCCTAGTTGATGATTTCGAGAGAGAAACTGCCCTTAAATTCCTCGTGTCCCAGGGATTCACTAATGATGAGGCTGAGTTAGTTTGGAGCTACTTTGGGGGTAAGCCTGTTTATCTTGTTGAAGCACTAAAGCATAGGGAGGAACTCAAGGAGTGGTGCGAGGGAACGCTTGAGGATAGGACGAGTTGGTTAGTCCTCTCCCTAAACTCGATGAGGAGAAAGAATCCAGAGTTATTCAGGGATATTTTGCCCCTTCTTAATGAGTTTAACGATAAAGAGGCAATAAAGTGCAATGAGATCGACGATGCAGTTTTCTGGACTGTTAAGAACAATGTCCTCTTCTTTGATCCGAGGAAAAGACTTCTAAGGCCTCAGGGGAGGCTTGAGCTCTTGGCAATAAGGAGGGCGTTGGATGAGGTTGGATAAGGTTTTTATCCCCTCCTGTGTTCTCGTCTAAGATGATAGTTGCAATAATAGACGGCTACACGGACGAGCCCGCGGGGCTTGGCGTTCCTCCCTACATAGGTCTCTACCCAAGGTACGCTTATGGTGCGATAAAGAAGGCTAGGAGAGATGCTAACGTATTCTACCTCACGATTGACGATTTAAGGGCGACATTCGAGGGTGAAGACGGCATTAGGACGAAGAACAAGACGCCAAACTTCCCTAAGGTTAGGGAGATACTTGAGAAAGCCGATGTTATAATCTTCATTGGCGGCCTTCACACTCCTGGAAAGTATCTCTCCGCGGTTCCTGGGAGCGTTGAGGAGGTTGCAAAGTTCATAAGCGGATTTAATGCTGTCAAGATCCTTGGTGGTCCCGCTTTCATGGGCTCAGCAAAGATGGGTGGAGTTAAGATAACCACAAAGGAACTCAAGTTCGCCGAGGAGGTTTTCGATTACGTAGTCTACGGCGACCTTGAGGCCTTCCTCTACGACTACTTCTCGGGAAGGGATCTAGATCCCTTTAGGTTTAGAAGCTATGGGGAGTTGCAGCCCTACGCTTTACTGGGAGCTGAAGTAGTTAAGCAGTTCCCGGGCTATCCTGAATTCGTATTAGCTGAGATAGAAACCCAGCGCGGCTGTCCCAAGGCAATGGGTATAGGGGGCTGTTCCTTCTGCACGGAGCCGGTTCGCTACCCCGTCGTAGAGAACAGGCCCCAGGAATTCGTTGCCCAGGAAGTTGAAGTCCTATACAGGCTGGGAGTGAGGCACTTCAGGATAGGGAGGCAGAGCTGCATCTTCTCCTACATGGCCGAGCCCAACGGCAGGGTTCCAATTCCAAAGCCCGAGGAAGTTGAGAAGCTGTTTAAAGCAGTTAGAAGTGCTGCACCAAACGTTAAAACCCTCCACGTGGACAATGCAAATCCAGCGGTGATCGCTAACTACCCCGAGGAGAGCAGAAGGATTGCAAAGGCCATAATTAAGTACGGAACCCCGGGGAACGTGGTTGCCTTTGGATTGGAAACTGCGGATCCAAAGGTTGCCAAGTTGAATAACCTCAACGCTACTCCAGAGGAAACATACGAGGCCGTAAAGATAATAAACGAGGTCGGGGGGAAGAGAGGCTACAATGGTCTTCCCTGGCTCCTCCCTGGGATAAACATAATCTTTGGACTTCCTGGAGAGACAAAGAGAACGTACGAACTTACATTTCAGTTCCTGAAGAAGATACTCGACGACGGCTTGATGGTTAGGAGGATAAACATCAGGCAGGTCGTTGTATTCCCTGGGACGCCGCTTTGGAACATGAGGGATAAGGTGAAGACTGAAAAGCACAAGAAGCTGATAGAGCACTACAGGCACAAGATAAGGCATGAGATAGACCTCCCAATGCTCAAGAGGGTCGTTCCAGTAGGGACGATTCTGAGGGACGTGAGGATGGAGGTTTATGACGGCGATATAACTTTCGGCAGGCAGTTTGGGAGCTACCCTCTGATAGTTGGCGTGCCCAAGAGGCTCGAGCTCGACAAGTATTACGACGTAATGATAGTCGACCACAGGCTTAGGAGCGTCACTGGAATTCCGGTTCCCATTGACGTTAACAGGGAGAGCTCCAAGGTTTTGAAGTGGCTCCCTGGGGTAGGAAAGAAAACCTTAGCTAAAATTCTGGCGAAGAGGCCCTTTAAGAGCGAGGATGAGTTCCTTAATTTGTTTCCCCAGGATGTGAGGGGCCTTTATAAGGGTCATGTTAAGTTGTAGAGGAACTCTGGAATTTCCTCTCCGCCGATAACTATCACACCCCTGGGATACTTCTTCTTTATTCTCCCCGACTTAACCTCGATTTTGATGCCCTTAGCAACTGCGTCGATCTCATATTTATCCGTTCTGAAATAAAATACCTCTCCAAATTTCCTGTATAGGTGTTCCTGCATGATCCACTCGTACAGCACGTCCTTTCCTATCTCCCTCCCCGCCCACTCTGCTAAAGCTCTTGCAATTAGGGGGTCTCTTATTACGAACTTCCTATCTTTTCTCTCTATTATCCTCCCTCCTTCGTCCCTGAAGGGTATTTGAAGGAGAATGTGAAGGGCCTCAAACACTTCAATGTACTCTCTTACCGTCGGAACTGATACGCCTGACCTTTCGGCAAGCTTCCTGAAGGATACAGGATCGGGAGCAACGTCAATTATGGCTCCGATCACATCCCTAGCAATGCTCGTGCTCTTTCCAAGGGTTAGAATATCTGATTTTATCGTTAAGATCACGTCTTTTGTCGTGAGCATGCCATTGAGATAGGCCAAGTATCCTCCGGTTTCTAGGTAGTTCTCGAAGATTTCACTGGCCTTTGAGCGAGCAAACTCTTGGTAGAATAAGTGATAGTACTCTCTGAATGAGAGCGGAGTAACCTCTATAATTCTTCCTCTACCCATTCTTCCCCCAAATGCTCCTATAATTCTTTCTCTGGCGAGGGTTATTGATCCAGTTACCGTGAGAACGTCATCAATGAATTTTTTCCTATCAATAAGGTACTTAACTCCCCTCCACCAGTCCGGGAGTAAGGTTACTTCATCAAGGAATATATACGAGCTCTTTACTCCTTTGCGCCTTCTTATTTTGAAGTACGCTTCCATTATCTCAACGAGTTCTTTATAGTTCTCTAAAATGCTGCAGTCGAAGTAGAATACTGAGTACGGGTTTTTTGAATTCTCCAGGATGTTTTTTATCAGTAGCTTCATTCCGAGGGTTTTTCCAACCCTCCTTGGTCCAAGTATGAAATTAAGGGAGAATGGCTGGAGGGAGATTTCTTCTATCCACTTCGGCGTTATCCTGTACCTCAGCTTCTTAAATTCCTTTAATTCAGGATCTTCCTCATGTATCCACCATGGATTCTGATCTTCAAGTAGTCCAATCATGTTAACTCATACTTTACATATCTTTATAAATATTGTTAACTGTTGTTTTACACAATATTGCAACATCCTGACAAACATGCCTCAGCTTTTCGGTGGATTTTTAAATTCAGGTGTTAACTGGAGAGCAAAGGGGGTGAGAAAATGGACAAGGTCTATCTAACTTGGTGGCAGGTTGACAGGGCGATATTTGCTCTAGCCGATAAGTTGAGGGAGTACAAGCCAGACGTAATCGTTGGCGTCGCAAGGGGAGGGTTAATTCCAGCCGTTAGGTTGAGCCACATCCTTGGTGATCTTCCGCTCAAGGTAATCGACGTTAAGTTCTACAAGGGGATAGATGAGAGGGCTGAGAAGCCTGTAATTACAATCCCGATACATGGGGATCTCAAGGACAAGAAGGTTGTGATAGTGGATGACGTCAGTGATACTGGAAAAACGTTGGAAGTGGTAATAGAGGAAGTGAAGAAGCTTGGTGCGAGGGAGATAAAGGTCGCCTGCTTGGCTATGAAGCCATGGACTTCCGTAGTTCCGGACTATTACGTCTTCAGGACCGATAAGTGGATAGTCTTCCCATGGGAGGAATTTCCAGTCGTTACCAAAGAGTAGCTTTATATATTTTTGACCAACTTTAAATCATGAGATGGATACCACTATTTGTAATGCTGTTAATCCTCCCATAGGTGGTTGCCGGGAATGAGGTGGTGAAGGAGTGCTCTTGGGTTGTCACCTTTAATTCAACTTCTCCGTGGTTCTGCGTTAACATTATTGATTACCACGACTTTGGTTCAAATGTCTTGGTTATTGGCTCCGCGAAGATGCCTGCCCACCCTAAGGACTCACTTTGGGTGGCAGTTTTGGACAGGGACGGGAATTTGGTTGTACAAAAGGTCATCGCCTCGGAATATCATATGGTTCCAAAAGTTGTAGTTTTCTTAAATGATTCAGCTATTGTTGCTGGGATTGCTGGGGGAGGTAGTGACGCTCCTTGGATAGGTTACTACTTTGTAGCCAGAATACTCAAGGATGGAAGAGTACCTTGGGCAAAGTACTACACGGCGGGCTTATCTGGGGACGATATTTTCTGGACGCTTAACGTCACCGGTCTGAAGTGCCAAGGCAAATGCATTGTGAATACGGAATCTTCAAGCTTCGTGATGAAATTGGATGGTGAAGTTATAGCCCCCGAGAACATCACAGGTTTTACCCTTAATTATGAGGAAATTCCCACAAATTTCACAGTTTCTAGGTCTGAGTTAAAGTGCTTCCCATGGTGGACCCTTGGTGTTATAAGTGTCCTTGCTTTAATCGTGATATTGAGGTGGAGGAGATGATCCACAGGATATTCGACAGGTTCGTTAACGTGTACATGATCGAGAGAGAAGACCACTTAATCCTCGTAGATGCCGGTCTCGAGGAGACCTGTGAAAAGATAGTTGGGAAAGTTGAGGAACTTGGAAAACCTTTGACCATGGTCTTTCTTACCCACCACCACTTTGATCACACGGGCTCCCTGAGATGTCTAAAGGAGAAGTTCCCAGGGATTAAGGTTGTTGCCCATGAATTAGATGCTCCCAGGATTGGGGAGGTGGATGTGAAAGTTAAAGGTGGAGAAGTCATTGAGGGATTGAAGGTATTCCACATGCCCGGGCACACTCAGGGCAGCATAGTTCTCTTGGACTTGGAATCAAAGTCTTTGTTCCCTGGGGATCTCCTGATGGAGGAAAATGGGAGGTTAAAGGAGATTCCACGGATGTACTCCTTGAATCCTGAAGAGAACAGACAGAGGATCAAGGAATTGCTTGAGATAGACTTCGAGAACCTTTATCCAGCCCATGGTGAGCCCATAATAGGAAACGCAAAGGAGAAAGTGGAGGAGCTCGTCAGGGAACTATTTCCCTGATTGCGAGTAGATCGAGCCTTGACTGTGGCTTTAGGATTCCCCTTACAGGATCGAAGAACAGGATGTTGTTTTCCACTAGGTACTCTATTTCCTCATCAATTTCTTCAACAATGACTTCCTCTTTACCCTTAAACTCTTTGAGTATTTTGAAATTCCTTCCCTTTATTATCTCTTTTATTTGCCTTTTCCTTAACGAAAGCTGGCTTGCACAAAATTCTTTTATGTTATCCTTGTTGTTTATAGCCTCAATCAAGAACACGGGTTTACCTCCGAAGTATTTCCACGTTAGCTCAATTTCTTCACTTGAGAATCCGTGTTTTCTTAAGAACTCTTCGGTGGTTTTATAATCGAAATCGTCTACGAGGAAGTATCTCGCCCTCCCATAGAGCTTCGTTTCTCTGAACACTCTCTCTATAAACAGCGAATCTGAGGTTATAGCGAAGACGTGGGCTGAGTGGTTCTCCTTGGTCAGGCTTATGAAGAAGTTGAAGAGCTCGTACAGCAGGTAGCCGTTTATCTTAATGTCCTTAATCTTCTGGAGCTCGTCCAATACTATTATTGGCGTCCTTCCGCTGTCCTTGAGCTTCCTTGTAAGATTCACGATGTACTTGAATGCATCTCCGGGCTTATCTCTGCTAAATATCTTCTCAAGTAAGTTTCTTGAAATTGGAATTCCCATGAACTTCGTGGTTTCCTCCAATAAGTCGAGGAGTAAGTTCTCTTTAACGTCAAAGGTTTCGAAGAGTTCTTGAATAAAGTCCCTGTAGTCTTTTATCATTCTCTCCCTGAGGTTGATGTAGAATGCCACGTAGTCCTTCGGGAGATCTTCGATTACCTTCTTAATTAAAGCTGTTTTCCCGCTGTTTATTGGCCCATAGATGAACGTAATTAGCGTTGGCTCACTTTTTATTATCCTCATAAGTCCCTCAATTTCTTTCTCCCTGTTATGGAACTCCATTTTAATCACCGTCAGTCATCGCAGGCCTCATCACCGGTCAGAGCTGGATCCTTCATCATCCTTTGATAACTCTCCCCAAAATCTCTTTAACCTTTCTCCCTAATTTTCCCTAGGTGGTATCATGAGGGCGTTTATAGCCATAGACGTCAGCGAGGAGGTTAGGGATGCCATAGTTAAAGCCCAAGACTTCATAGGAACTAAAGAGGCGAAGATAAAGTTCGTTGAGAGGGAAAACCTTCACATAACGTTGAAGTTTCTTGGCGAGATTACGCAGGAGCAGGCCGAGGAGATAAAGAGAGTTCTAGCGGAGATAGCCAAGAGGCACAAGAAGCATGAAGTGAGGGTTAAGGGAATAGGGGTCTTCCCGAATCCAAACTACGTTAGGGTTATATGGGCTGGAGTTGAGAACGACGAGGGGATAAAGGCCATAGCCCAGGATATAGAGAGGGAACTTTCAAAGCTAGGCTTCAAGAAGGACAAGGAGTTCGTTGCCCACGTTACAATTGGCAGGGTTAAGTTCGTTAAGGATAAGCTCGGCTTGGCAATGAAGCTCAAGGAATTGGCCAACGAGGACTTCGGAACCTTCAGGGTTGAGGCGATAGAGCTGAAGAAGAGCACGCTAACTCCAAAGGGGCCGATATATGAAACTTTGGCAAGGTTCGAGCTCTCGGAGTGATATCCATGGAGCTTTTATTTCAAGTCCTTGAGAGGATAAAGCCCAGGGAAGAGGATTATAAAGAGTTGAATGAAGTTAGGTTGCACCTCCTTGAGCTAGTTAAATCTTCATCAGAGGAACTTGGTATCGAGGTTAGGCCTTACTTTGTTGGATCCCTTGAGAAGGATACCTTTCTGAGGGGCGATCACGATATAGACTTGTTCTTGGCCTTTCCATTGGATACCCCCCTTGAGGAGCTCAGGGAGAGGGGTCTTGAGCTAGCCAAGGAAATCGGGAAAAAATTGGAGAGGTATGAAGTGGCTTACGCCGAGCACCCCTACGTTAGGGCCTACTATAAGGGTTTTCAAGTTGATCTCGTCCCCTGCTATGACGTTAGGGATTGGAGGGATGTGAGGACTGCCGTTGATAGGTCTATACTCCACACGAGATGGGTTCTAGAGAACCTCAACGGGAGGAACGATGAGGTTAGACTGTTAAAGAAATTCCTAAAGGGAATAAACGCTTATGGGAGCGAGATCTACGTTAGGGGGTTCTCTGGATACCTTGCGGAGATCCTCGTTATAAAGTTCGGCTCCTTCCTAGAGGTTCTAGAAAAGCATGACTTCATGCTCAGGCAGAAGGTTATTGATCCTGGGAATTGGCTTAAGAGAGAGCCCGAGATAGCGATGAAGACCGTAAAGAGGGAGGTAGAGGAAGATAAACCCTTGATAGTTATAGATCCCATAGACCCCAGGAGGAATGTTGCGGCCAACTTAAGCTGGGAGCGCTATGGCCTCTTCTACTTTAACGCGAAGAAGTTCCTGGAGAGCCCTTCGCTTAACTACTTCTTCCCCAAAGTTGCTGTAGGGAACTACTTGGAGGAGCTCAGGAGGAAGAGAACTCACCTTCTTACCCTCTTATTTGATCCACCTGATATCGTTGATGACCTTCTACTGCCCCAGGTTGAGAAGACGGCTAAAGGCCTAGCTAGGCAACTCGAGCTAGAGGGCTTTAAGGTTCTAGGGATTGACTACGGTAGAAACTTCATCTTCCTCGAGGTTGATAGGCTCGAGAGGCCGAAGGTCTCGATAAAGAGGGGGCCCCTCTACTTCTCGTCGCATGGTTTAAAGTTCTATGCTAGAAACGAGAGGGCATGGATAGAGGGGAAGGATCTCTACTCTGAGAAGTCCGTCGAGGGTTGGATAGTTGACGTGGTTGAGAAGATACTGAAGAGCGGAATGTTTTCTGCTGGGAAGCAGGTTAAAAAGGCCGTGCAGGAGGCTAATATATTGGTGGATTACGTTCCAAGGAGTTTACGTAAGGATGCTTACGTGTTCCTCTCAAGGATGAAGTTTAGAGTCAAGTGAAGCTGTTATATAACGTTATACACCATTTCATCCTGGCGAGAACGGTGTGGTTAGGTATACACCAGACTCATTTCCTGAGCTACTTTTCTACCTGGTCGTGACGGGTCTTCTTCACGTGGAGTTTTATCTCCCGTGATACTACGGGTGCCTGGCTTAGACTACTCTGTTAATCCTCCTTCTCTTTCAGTTCACTATGGCGGAGCGGGTCACTCGAACACTCGCAGGCTGTTCTCTGAGTAGTGTCTTTCGAAGGGTTTAAATATTTTCGTTGCATACTAATACTTAGGTGTCATTAATGCCCAAGTTTTACAAACCTTCAGAGGTTGCGGAACTCCTCAATTACAATAAAGTCACCATAATCCGCTGGATCCACGCTGGAAAAATCAGGGCAATCAAAATAGGGCGAGACTTCAGAATCCCCGAAGAGGAAGTCCAAAAACTACTCGGTAAAAAACAAGAAACAACAAGAGCAGTCCTCTACGCCAGAGTCTCAGGAAGAGACCAGAAAGAAGACTTGGAAACCCAACTCAAAACTCTTGAACAATATGCAGTTAGTAAAGGCTACCAAATCGTGGATGAGGTTAAGGAAATCGCCTCAGGATTGAACGAGAACAGAAAAGGCCTCAAAAAACTAATCAATTTAGCAAAAAACAAGGAGTATGATGTCCTCATCATCACACACCCTGACAGGCTCACACGATTCGGGTTCAAATACCTGGAAGAACTATTCACAGCCTACAACGTGAGGATTGAAACAGTCTTCAAGAAGGATAAAACACCAAAAGAAGAACTCGTAGAAGACTTGATTACAATAATAACCAGTTTCGCGGGAAGACTCTACGGTCGCAAGAACAAGAAGTTCATTCAAGAGGTCAAAAAACTCCTCACGGAGGTTGAAAACGAGTGAAACTAACAAGAACAATCATCCTTGAAAGTTATCCACTCACGAGGAGGAAATTTAATACGGTAAAAGAAGTTTATGACGAATACTCCGAGATTCTGAAGTTTCTGACAAATTACGCCGACGAGAACAAGGTGAAGAGCCACCTGAAACTCAGGAAACGCTTTTATGAAAAACTCAAGGAAGAACACGACTTACCAACCCATTACTATTACACTATCTGTCAGGATGCCACGACAAGGGCAAGGAGTTTTCTCGAACTGAAGAAGAAGGGAAGGGCCAGAACAGAGAAACCAGAAATCAGGAACGTTTCTCTCTGGCTAGACGACGTTCTATGGGATTACAA
>QMUI01000011.1 GCA_003660485.1 Thermococci archaeon
CTGCTTGGAGGTGGTGGTCGTTAAAGGGGAGGCCAAGAAGATAAAGAAGATCGCTGACAGGCTTCTAAGCCTCAAGGGAGTTAAGCACGGTAAACTAGTGATGACGACTACGGGCAAAGAGTTGGTGTGACGAAAGTTTTATTAACCTTTTCTTACTAAAATCTTATCGGAGTCAATAGGTTTAAATTGAGCGAGAACCAAAATAATAATTGTCAGGAGGTGGCCAGGAATGGTCGGAATACAGGTGCAGGAAGTTATGACGGACAAGTACGCGAAGATAGATATAAGCGCGCCTCTTTCTGAGGCAATTGGAATTATTGAGAAGGAAGACCCAGATCTAATTCTCGTGTTCGATGACAACGTGTACAAAGGCGTCTTAACCCAGGATCTAATTATAAGATCCCACCTCAAGTGGGATCCAACTAAGGCAAAGGTTAGGGACGTGTATAAGCCGGCCCCCGTTGTTAAGCCTAACGATGATCTAAGCCACGCAGCTAAGCTAATGCTTGAGACCGATTTAAGATCCCTTCCGGTTGGTGAAAGCAAGGCTGAGATAATAGGTGTAATAAGCGATATAGCTCTGCTTGAGAGGGTTGTTGCTGAGGAGTTCGGTAAGAGAAAGGTGGAGGAGTTCATGACAAAGGATGTTATAACACTAGGGCCAGATGACACCGTTGCGAAGGCCTTAGCTACTATGAGAGATCATGCCATTTCAAGAATTCCAATAGTTGACGAAGAGGGGAAGCTTGAGGGCCTCGTGACGCTACACGATCTAATAATAAGATTCATCAAGCCAAGGTTTAGGGCCCAGACCGGGGAGCTGGTCGGCGAGAAGATACCTCCGTTCAGCATGAAGCTCAGGGAGGCGATGATAAAGGGAGTCATAACACTCCTTCCAGATGCAACGGTTAGAGAGGCCGTAGCGACGATGAAGGACAACAACATAGATGGTCTGGTCGTTGTAGATGAGAACAACAAGGTCGTTGGAGTGCTCACAGTTAAGGATCTCCTGCTACCAATATCAAGGATGGTCGAGAAGGAGGCTAAATTCTACCTACAGCTCGGTGGTGACGCTTCAGCCCTAAGCGAGTTCACGAGGGAGAGGATAATCAACGACATAAAGAGGTTCGTCGACGGCTACTCTGACCTTCTGGGCAACGAGGGGATAATCTACCTGTACATAAGGAGGTTCAACGAGAAGTTCAGGGGAGTCCACCTCTACCAGGCAAGGATGAGGGTGGTTACCGATAAGGGAGTGTTCGTGGCTAAGGGAGAAACCTGGGGTGCCATTCAAGCTGTACACGATGCCATAAGGGCAATTGAGAGGCAACTCCTTCAGAAGGCCGAGCTTGAGAGGGACATCCGCTACGCCAAGAGGTTCAT
The DNA here is from genome assembly GCA_003660485.1 of Thermococci archaeon. Taxonomy (GTDB): domain Archaea; phylum Methanobacteriota_B; class Thermococci; order Thermococcales; family Thermococcaceae; genus Pyrococcus. The sequence goes on from QMUI01000011.1 coordinate 1,384, forward strand.
TGAAAAGCTCGAGCTCTGGCGCTGAGCCTCCTTGAATAGCTTTCTTGACTTTTCTATCAATTTTGGATTGTTAAGCCTCTTTCCTTCCTCTAGAAGCTCAAAGGAGAAAAATTTTAGTAGTCTTATGAACTTTCCTGGATTTCTGGATCTTAAATCCCTGAATATGAGCTCAAGCATTGGGAAAGAGTCCTCTTCTGGGAGCAGGAGTAATAATCTATAAGCCAAGAGAACCTTATCTATGGGCCTAGCGACCTTTGTAACATCGTGATTCTTACCCAGGAAAAAGAGTAGCCTAGGTAGAGGCCCTCCGACCTTTATCCTCTCCAAGATTTCAACTGCCTTATCAACCTCTCCCTCGTCAAGGTACTCAAGGCCGATATGCTCCAGGAGCGATGATCTGAAGGGCTCGGGGAGATTTTCAGGGGTAACATTTTCCTGGGTTAGCTCGTCAAACTCTGGACTCTCCATCTCTCCAATTTCATCGCCAACCTCGACCACTTCATTGTGAAACTCTCCGCTCGCCTTAATGATCTCGGCATCTACAAGGAACTTCCCGTCCTCGTACTTGATTCCCCCTGGGAGAGGCTTAAGCAACTCTACATCATCCTCATCCAATCCCAAATCGCTTAGCTTTACTTCAAGGATGTTCTTACTCTTTAGGGCATCGGCTATAGCAGAGCTTATCCTCTTTAGGGCTTTCTTCTTCGTGTAAGAATCCGGAATGAGCTTGGCACTCTCAACGGCATCCTTAAACCTTTCCATCTTTGAAAGCTCGTAAGATAAGTAGAGGAGGGTTTCGCTCCTGAGTGAAGTAATAGGGATCGAACTCGCTATCTCCCTCGCCTTTTTAGGGTCTCTCTTAGCTAACTCCTGGGAGATCCACTTTAGGGCGTAAGAGCGCCAGTATTGGTCCTTTATTTTTTCAGACAATTGCAGCGCTTTGTCGATATTTCCACTTTCAAGTGCTTCTTTGACCTTCAGTAAATCTTCTATCATCATGATTTATTTGTCCTCCCAAGAATAAAATTTTTGGTGGTGAGGGTGAAGCCGAAGGTCTTCATCACTAGGGAAATTCCCGAGAATGGAATAAGGTTGCTAGAGAAGGAGTTTGAAGTTGAGATCTGGGAAGAGGAAAGGGAAATCCCCAGGGACGTACTCTTGAAGAGGGTTAAAGACGTTGACGCATTAGTCCCAATGCTGAGCGAGAGAATCGACAGGGAAGTGTTCGAGAATGCCCCAAGGCTCAGAATAGTTGCAAATTATGCCGTTGGCTACGACAACATCGACGTTGAAGAGGCCACGAAGAGGGGGATCTACGTAACTAATACACCTGACGTTCTCACCGACGCAACGGCCGACCTAGCGTTCGCTTTACTGTTGGCAACGGCAAGGCACCTAGTCAAGGGGGATAAGTTCGTTAGGACGGGGGAGTGGAAGAGAAAGGGTGTAGCTTGGCATCCGAAGTTGTTCCTGGGTTACGACGTTTACGGAAAAACGATAGGGATAGTGGGCTTTGGGAGGATAGGGCAGGCTGTAGCCAGGAGGGCTAAAGGCTTTGGGATGAGAATCCTCTACTACTCAAGGACGAGGAAGCCCGAGGTGGAGAAAGAGCTGAATGCGGAGTTTAAACCCTTGGAAGAACTCTTGAGGGAGAGCGACTTCGTTGTTCTTGCGGTTCCCCTAACGAAGGAAACGATGTACATGATAAACGAGGAGAGGCTTAAGCTGATGAAGCCCACAGCAATCCTGGTGAACGTAGCTAGGGGCAAGGTTGTCGATACTAGGGCGTTGATAAAGGCCCTGAAAGAAGGGTGGATAGCCGGGGCTGGCCTTGACGTCTACGAGAAGGAGCCATACTACAATGAGGAGCTCTTCAGCCTTGAGAACGTGGTTCTAACTCCACACATAGGGAGCGCAACCTTCGGGGCTAGGGAGGGGATGGCCGAGTTGGTTGCTAGGAATTTAATAGCATTCAAGAGGGGAGAAGTCCCTCCAACCTTGGTGAACAGGGAAGTTATAAAGATTAGGAGGCCTGGTTTTGAGTTATGAACTTTTTCTCTGAATACTCTCACTTGTGCTTCTATCTAAGAGAGATGCGCTACTAACTTCCACATGACCCTAAAATTATATAAACCTCGGAGATAAGGATGTTCAGCTATGAAGACAATAAACGTGAAAGTTCCTGATTGGGTTTCAGAACAAGAGGCCCAACTTTGGATAGCAGAGGGGCTTGGAAGAAAGATATCCCGGCGAATAGTTCTTGAAGCTCTTGCTAAGGGTATCCCGCTAGATGAAAAACCCTTTGAAGAAACAAGAGAAGAAGTTTGGAGTGAGATTAAGCGCAAATATATAGAGATGGGATTGATATGAATGTCGTGGTTGATAGTAACATCCTGTTCTCAATAATTGTGTCTGGTAGGAAATCAAAAGCGTTCAGGCTTCTTGAAGAACACGAAATTACGCTCTTTGCTCCGGAAGAGATAATTTTTGAGTTCAGACGGCACACTTGCAAACTCAAAAAGTTCGCAAAGGACTTTGAATATCGCACATTCTTGGCTTTTTCGCTTGTTCAAATACTTCCCTTAGAATTCTACTCAGATAAAATCAAGGAGGCCTATGAGGTAGCTTCTAAGTTTGATGAGAAAGACACGCCCTTCATAGCTCTGGCTATGAAACTTAACGTTCCCATATGGACAGGGGACAGAAAAATGCTCCTCGCATCACTATCGAGTAAGAAATTCGTCGCGTTGGACACGTTAGCTTTGGAATCTCTTTTGGCTGGAAAAAGCCTAGAGGAAGTATTGAAAGACATGGAATCCCGTCTTAGGTCATAGTTTAAAAATTGGTGAATAATAAAAATCAACAAGCGATGATGAGCTCCATCCCTGTCTGAAAAAATGATGAATGTAGCGCGCTCTGAGCTACTCCTTCATTATCTTCTCCACGTCGAAGCCTTCCTCGTACTTCTTGAGCTTCCTCTCGAAGAACTCCATGAATAGCTTGTACCTCTTCATCCTGTGCTTTGGACTCCCTGTGATGCTGTGGCCGTGTGGACCGCGCTTGAATATCGCAATGTACGCTTCCTTCCCTAAGTCCTTGAGCACGTGGTAGAACATAACTGACTGATCGAGCGGACAGCGGTAGTCCTCGAGGGAGTGGATCAGTAATATAGGGGCTTTAACGTTCTTTGCGTAGAACAGTGGGCTTAGCTTCCTGAAGTTCTCGTTCTCCAATGGATTCTCTCCTATTACTTCCTTATCGAACCATAGACCTATATCGGAGAAAGCGTAGCTGGTCAGCCAGTAGCTTATGCCGTTCTCGCTTATTCCCGCCTTGAACAGCTCGGATTGAGTCAAGGCCCAGTTAGTCATAAACCCTCCGTAGCTTATTCCAGTAATACCAACCCTCTCCCTATCAGCTTGAGGCTCAAGCTTGAAGAACTCCTCTATCCCGTTCATTATATCCTGGAAGTCCTCTAGACCAGTTCTGTTTAAAACCCTCAGCGCGAAGTCCTCGCTGTAACCGTAGCTCCCCCTCGGGTTGACGAAGACTACGTAGTAACCTTTACTCGCCATTAGCTGCATCTCGTACTTGAAGTAGTAACCGTACATTCCCTTTGGCCCACCGTGGACGAAGACTATTACTGGAGCCTTCTCTCCCTCCTTGATCTCCGGCTTTATGTACCATCCGTCTATCTCAAGGTCGAGCGACTTAAAGCGGAAGTGCTTTGGCTCGAACGTCTTAAGCTTCTTGAATATCAGCCCGTTGTAATCCGTTAGTTGCCTCTCCCCTCCGTTCCAGACGTAGAGCTCCCTTAGCCTTGTGGCAGTTTCCTTCAGGTAAACTATTACCTTATCAACGTCAAACCCCATTATCCAGTGCTTTCCTTTTGCTATCTCCTTAACCTCTCCATCCCAGACGTAAAGATTAACGCTACCCTCCTCGTAAAGGGTGAAGTATACCTTTCCGTCCTTAATCTTTGCCTGCCCTGCCTCCCTGTCGATTTCGTCCATTATTCCAGTAATTTTGCCGTCCTCGTATATGTAGAGCTTGTCGTGCTCGCTCATGTACTTCTTCTCCGGCTTTCCGTACAGGAGAATCCTCTTGCCGTCGGAGTCTATAGCTTGGAACGAGACCTTCTCAAGCACCTTTTCTTCCTCTCCATCTTTCCAGATGTAGATGTCCCAGAACTTGAAGTACTGTGGGATTCCCTCCCTGTGCGGAACACTAATCACTATCGAATCTCCATGCCATATTCCCGAAGAGAACCTTGGCTTCTCGAACTCCTCTATTACTTCCTCAGCCTCGGTATCTAAGATCCAGAATGTAGTCTTCTCCCCGTCGAAGAAGCCTAGCCTGTCGAACCACACCGGAACGTCATCGTCAAACACGAAGTCTTCATCGTCCCTCCTCTTGAACCCTACAACTAGAAGCCTCCTTGAGTCTTCGTTCCACTCTATAGATCTCACGTTCTTGGCCTCAAGAACCTTCTTTGCGGTAAGGGTTTCTATGTCAGCAACCCAAATCTCGCTCTTCTTTTTCTCCTCGTTGACTCTCATGAATGCTATCCTCTTTCCATCTGGAGAAATCCTGGGCATTGAGGCGTTCTCTATGTACTTCCTCTTTCCTGTTTCTAGGTCTTCAATTACTATCGTGTTCTCGTACTTGTTGCTCTCAAGGTTCGCCTTCGTTAGCACGTAGGCCACCAAGTTACCCCTAGTCCTGGGGTCGTCCAAATATGCAAACTTGGCGAAGGTCTTCTCGTTCCATTCGATACTGCTCATAACGGTATCACCAAAACTTAATTGCATCAGTTCCTATTAAGCTTTTCTTTGTACAACTCTATCCATATCGCCGACATTATTAGGAGTGCCCCTAGGTAGCCTTTTACCGAAAGCACCTCACCCAGGGTTACCAGGGAGAACAAATGTCCGAATACGGGTTCAGCAGAGTACAGTATCGCAGCCCTGTAGGCTTCAACCTTAGGCTGGTACTTGACCTGGGCAAAGAAAGCTAATGCCGTGGCGAATATTCCTGTGTAGAGGATAGCGAGGAGAACGCTTCCCTCTGGCATTGGCAGGCCTTCCGCAATTAGGGCATAGGTCGTTGAAAGCACCGCATTCCAGAAGACTTGCCAGAAGGCTATTCCTATTCCGTGCTTGCTGAAGTACTCCACGAGAACTATCTGGAAGGCGAAGCTTAATGCCGCTATTATTGTAAGTAGATCCCCATAGTTTAAGGACAGCCTCGCGTTGGAGATTAGGTAAAGGCCCAAAATTGCAAGGATCAACGCCACTGAATCTTCAACCTTTATAATCTTTCTTAGGATTAAATAAGCGACGAAAGGAGTAAAGACCACGTAGAGGGATGTTATAAAGGCCGAATTTGATGCTGTGGTGTACTTTAATCCGACGATCTGAAACCCATGCCCCAGGAACAGGGTAACTCCCAAAATTAGCCCAGGGATTATTTGATCTCTCCTCAACTCCTTTTTGAGGAAGAGAAGCATTAACAGGGAAGCTATCGTGAATCTAATGGCTATGAACGTTATTGGGGGAAAATCTTTAACCGCGACCTTCATTACGGGAAACGTTGAGCCCCAAATCACCGAGATTCCAAGGAGCACAAGTGAGGCCTTGGTTTTTTCCTTCATGTTATAACTTTGATAGTAGTTCTTTCTTAACTTCTTCGCTTTTTATCTTTGGGATGATCAGTTCCCTTAGTTCCCCAACCTCTCCCAACTCTATGAACCTTTCCCCTATAATTGCAAGAGCTTCATCTCTTACTTTTCCATTCCTTATACTCTCTGCAAATTCTATGGCCTTTTGAAATTTCTCTAACTTAACCAAGACTTCCACTGCCCTTTTAACTTCCTCATCACTGAGCTTTAATGGTTCTATCTCCTTAAGTGCCATTTCCAACAACTCTGTTCCCTCGGGCATATTATTTTCATTCGCCCAGAGTGCTATCTCCAACATGGCAAGGCCCCTCTTTTCTCTCTCGAATTTCTCATGCACCTTGTACACCGCCTGCCTGAACCTACCCTCGTACGTTAACTTCCTTATCTCAGGATCCTTCGTGAATGAGAGAACCTTTGATAACCTTATCTTCTTCTCAAGCATCCCTGCCCTGTGACCAACCTTTAGCTTGTCGAATATATCGTAGGCCCTTTCATAGAACTTGAGTGCTATATCTGAAGTTAACTCATCCCCAGTTTTCTCTATTATGTCGGCCAGGCTTAATATCAGGTCGGTTTTCTTCGATACATCAATGTCGAGGTCAATTATCATGTCGAAAGAGTCCTCAAAGGCGTCGAAAGCTGAATCATAAAAGCCTGCCCTTGCTAGTCTCGTTCCGAGGAACATTGCGGAGATCGCGGCGTCGTACTTGTCGAGCTTGTTGAGGAGCGAAATTGCCCTGTTAAAATACTCGGTGGCCTCTTCGTAGTACCCAATTTTAGCAAGGGCCAAGGCTATCTCGGAATATCCGATGACCTTATCTTCCGACCTCTTAACGTGCTTTTCCAAGATGTAAATTGCCTCATCAATAAAATCCGGATTCATGGTGACAACGGTGGCCTCCGATAGGACTATTACCTTGTCAATATCCTCAAGCTCCTCAAGGTGCTGGAGGGCCTCATCTATGAGCCCTCTCCTCACCAGCTCGATTATCTCTTCAATTTCCATAATTTTCAGTTAGTTGTTCTAAGTATTAAACACTTTGCCTGGGATTAACTTTAAGTCTAAAATGGAAATTTTAAATGATGCTCACAATAGCCCTCTACAACACTTACGATGTCCGAAGGCTACATGAAGCTCACATAAGGGCGATAGCAAGGGCAGCCCCAGTTGCCTACGCTTTCGACTTCCACTTAGCTTTAGTGGGGTTTCCCTTTGAAAACGATGATCCGAAAGTAGTCGCTGAGGAGGTAGCCTCAACCACGACGATTGGAGAGGGAGGTAGATACCTACTGGAACTCTCGAGGGCCAATAAGTTTCATCTATTGGATTTTCCTAGGAAGGGCTTTCCTCCCCAGTTCGGGGTTCCAATAGCCACCACATCAAAGCCATCGAGGGAGAAGTTTGTAACCACAGAAGAGGTAGCCAAGATGGCACTTGAGGGAAGGAGTTTGCTACTGATTATAGGGCTTGGTAGGCATGGGCTTCCGAAAGATGTTTTAAAGATATCAAAATATCACCTTGATGTGACGGACGGTATGGGGGTAAGCTTGGAAACCTGTACGGCAATAGGCATAATTCCAGCTAAATTAAGAACGTTGATGGAGGCGCTGAAATGGAAAAGGCGATTAAAGAGATAGTTTCGACTCTCTTGATAATCCTCTTAACCCTTGCCTTCTACCAGGGGCTTAAGCTTGTCCTCCACACTGACATGCCCTTAGTGGTCGTCGCTAGTGGGTCTATGGAGCCCGTTTTCTACAGGGGAGATGTCGTTGTCCTTAAGGGTGTTAAACCTGAAGATATTAAAGTCGGAGACGTCGTAGTTTATAGGAGCCCTTTAGCCAAATATCCCATAATCCATAGGGTTAGGGAGGTCAGGAAGGTTGTTATTGGAGGTAGAGAAAAGCTCTGCTTTGTAACTTGGGGTGATCACAATCCAGTTCCTGATATCTATCCTACATTCAACGGTGTTTTAGACTGTGTCCCTGGGGATGCCGTAGAGGCTAAGGCTCTCTTGGTGATTCCTAAGGTAGGTTGGATCTCCATAAAGTTCAGGGAGCTTCTCGGCCTTGGTGGATGAAGAGAGGGTAGGTAGCTGAGCTGTGATGACCTAATCGGCCCCTGACACCGAGCAAAGGTTTAAATTTTTTCCTGCTTTATCCCTCAGGGTGATACACTATGACGGAGTGGGAGGGTCTGTATAAAGGTGCAATTGAGAAGGCAATAAAATCAGTTCCAAAGGTTAAAGGGGTTCTCCTGGGCTATAACACGAACATAGATGCCATAAAATACCTAAATTCTAAAGACCTTGAGAAGAGGATAGAGAAGGCCGGAAAGGAGGAAGTATTGAAGTACTCTGAAGAGCTTCCAGAAAAAATTACCTCGATTCCACAGCTCCTTGGCTCAATTCTCTGGAGCATTAGAAGGGGGAAAGCAGCGGAACTCTTCGTTGAGAGCTGTCCGGTGAGATTCTACATGAAGAGATGGGGCTGGGACGAGCTCAGGATGGGAGGTCAGGTAGGGATAATGGCCAACCTCCTAGGTGGAGTTTACGGTGTTCCGGTTATAGCTCATGTCCCTCAGATCTCAAGGCTACAGGCAAGCCTCTTCCTTGACGGGCCAATATACGTTCCGAAGGTTGAGGATGGTAAGGTTAAGCTTGTCCATCCCAGGGAATTCCAGGGAGACGAGGAGAGTTGCATACACTTCATCTATGAGTTCCCCAGGGGATTCAAGGTATTTGAGTTCGAGGCTCCCAGGGAGAACAGGTTCATTGGGGCTGCTGATGACTACAACACGACGCTATTCATAAGGGATGAGTTCAAAGAGGGCTTTAGGGATATAGTGAAGAACGTTCAGCTGGCAATAATCAGCGGGTTGCAGGCCCTCACAAAGGAAACGTACGGGGAGCCCATGGAAACAATAAAGGCGCACCTTGAGATCCTCAATGAAAAGAACATCCCAGCACACTTAGAATTCGCGTTTACACCAGACGAGTTAGTCAGGAAGGAGATCATAAAGATCCTGGGCAAATTCCACAGCGTTGGCCTGAATGAGGTCGAGCTCTCTTCTATAATGGAGGTGATGGGAGAGAAGGAGTTGGCTGAGAAGTTACTAGCCCATGATCCAGTTGATCCAATAGCTGTAACCGAGGCCATGCTTAAGCTTGCCAAGGAGACGGGAGTTAAGAGGATCCACTTCCACACCTATGGTTACTACCTTGCATTAACTGAATACAAGGGAGAGCACGTTAGGGATGCACTGTTGTTCGCCGCATTAGCTGCCGCTGCAAAGGCAATGAAGGGTAACATAACGAGCTTGGGGGAGATAAAGGAGGCCTTAAGCGTCCCAGTGAATGAGAGGGCCGGGCAAGTTGAGGAGGTTCTCATTAAAGAATACGAGATGAAGGGTGGAATTGCAGAAGTTGAGGGTTACCAGCTGGCCTTTGTTCCCACTAAGATAGTCGCTAAGCCTAAGTCAACGGTTGGGATTGGGGATACAATCTCAAGCTCAGCCTTCGTTGGAGAGTTCTCCTTCACCCTTTGAACTGTTTTATTCGAAAACTTTTTAAATCGGTTTTAGGGGAGATGCTAATGGGTTGCCCCGGTGGTGTAGCCCGGTCAAACATGCGGGCCTTTCGAGCCCGCGCCCCGGGTTCAAATCCCGGCCGGGGCACCAGAATTCTCTTACACGCTTTTCTATAAGGAGCTTTACCATTACAGAAGGCTCATCACCAAAAAGAGCCCACCTCGAAATGCTGTTTATAAAACGAGACCCTATGACATCCAAACGCCTTAACTCTTCTACAGTTACCATACTCCCTAAGCCACTCCCTGTACTCCTCAAGATTCACTTCCTCCACCTCCTGATTAGGGGGCTGTTCTTTTTGTAGTTTCTTTTGTTGCGTTTGTGTATTTTTGTAATCATATTTAGGTTTTGAGTGTGTTTTTGTTTTGGGGCCGTTTCCGTTCGGCCCGGAAGGCTGATCCGGTGGCTCCAATGTGAGCGGGAGTGCAAAGCCAACCGCACCAGTTGCACTTCAACCGGTAGCGGAAACGGTCCTGTATCTGAGTCCCAAACTCCAATTAATGCTAATACTGTAAAGCCTCTTCTGCTTTTGTGCTCCATGCTCCTATCTATTATGACAAAAAGCGCTTCATTCCACCACCAGCCACATTGGCCTCTTCTCTTCTGGAATTTGGTTTAGTATCTCCTGGAGTTCCTCTGGAGTTAGGATGTAAACTTCCTCCCCAACATTAGCCTTTGAGGGGACGTAGATTATCTTCTGCTCGACGTTGTAAACCTTACCTTTCTTCCTTTGCCTCTTGATGTGC
>QMUI01000012.1 GCA_003660485.1 Thermococci archaeon
ATTAATGCTAATGCTGACGCACTTGCCATTGAGTCTGGGTCTGGATTATCATGCATCACAATTAATAGAGTATCTGTTCTCTCTTTTATCTCGTTAAGCTTGTTTAGTAGCTTCCTTGCATTTTTAACTTCACCAACTTTTTCTATCGTTTCAACAACTGCTCTAACTATTGCAGTTCTTGGATTTATTATATAGTCAATCTTAACTTCCGTCTCATACTGTTCCTTCAAGACATTCTCTATATCTTCAACGGAGACATCCTCGGGCAGTATGACAAGAACTGAGACATCTTTATTGTTACTTCTAATGACATGGAGCGTTTTTGCTATTGTCTGGACGTCAGTAGTAGTTATTATAACTAAATCCGCTCTCTCGATATGTGCTTTAAGAAGTGTAGCTGTGTAAGAAAAGTCACCTTGAACAACTTGAAGTCCACTTTCAGCTAGTGTTTGAGCTCTAATCATATCTTTTTCTATAACAGTTACGTCAAACTCTCCCATGAGGGCTTCGGCAATGGCTCTTCCTAATACTCCACCACCGAGGACGAGGACCTTCATGACTGCCCACCTAGGCCAATAATGTTTAAATATGACCCTCTAATCTAATGTATTTAAATGCATGTCCCTAGACTAACCTAAAACATGCTGAGGGTGGACATATATATACCTAATGGTGAGGGATATGGAAATACCTGAGATCAAACCTTCCATTGAAAATACTGTATGTCTCTCGGGAAATGAAGTTCTTAGCACTCTTGGAGATCTCTTAAATTCCCCTAATGTCAGGGGAGTATATGCTAAGATATTTGGCAAGGATGAGAAAGAAAGTTACATTATAGAAATACTCGCTGATAAATTAAGACTCTTGGCAATTGAGGGCACCTACATTCAAAAGAAAGAGAAAGTATATGGTGAGGAAGCTATCAGGAAACTTGCAGAGCTTGCAGATATACCCCTAATAGTAACCGCTTACGCTCTGGATGACAAGATGTTTAAGCTTGTTTTGGCAAACAACATTGATGTATATTCAAGAACTCCCGCAGTTCCCCTTTCTGAAGTCTTTAAAAAGAGGGCAAAAGAAACTATTGAAGAAGCTATTACCGAGGCTAGAGAGGAAAAAGAAGAGGAAATAAAGCAGATAACTAAGAAAGCTGAGGAGATCAAAGAAGAAAAGAAGGATATCAAAAAGCCTGAAGTAAAAGAAGAGATTGTCCTAGATATTAGAGGGAGGGATAATGCGGAAATCCCTGAGGACCTTAAGAGAAGGGTTGAGGATGCATTGAAGGACTATGTGAGGATAATAAAAGCAGACATATCTTCTAATATCCCAGGAGCTCAACTTAAATCTGTGAGAATTGAAGGAGAAGTTGGAGAAGGAACACTTTACATGGTGGGAGAGTTTTACATAGTGGCAGAAAACGGAGATCCTGAGATAATGAAGAGGAAAGGTCTATTTTTACTCCACAAACACGTACCTAAAATCGGGAGGTCTACTAACTTAAAACCGATAATTAGGGAGTTTAAGTTAAATGTTGTTGTTGGAGGAGAAATAGCGTCTATGGAAGCCAGGGAGAGGGAAGATGTGACATTGTGGAAGCTAACTCGGCCTCCAACAGCTCAATTAGCTCCAAACTTGTACCTCACAGTGGATCCAAAATTTAGACAGTACTTTGTTGGTTTTGCAAGAACATTATTAAAGGAAATTGAAGATGAGGGAGTGGTTGTTGACAAACTGGAAATAGAGACTCTTGGTGGAGTAAAAGAATTTGAAATAAACATACATCTTGAAGGAAAATCCAGGGATATTGATGGCCCTATGCTACAGGCAAGGCTTCTTGGCCTGGCCAAGAGGCATGCTTCGGAGCTAACTAAGATCGTTGGAAAGTATGTTTGGATAAATCGTGTAGATGTTGCTTTAACTAAGCCACTTGAGCAAGAATTCTCAGCTAAGGCAACGGAATTACTTAAGAAGAAAGAAGAAATAGAAAAAGAAGTAGAAAAAATGCTAAAAGAAGCAGGAATAGAGGAGCTAAGTTACCTCTTGGAAGATAAGAAAAAAGAAATGGAAAAGACAATTATAGCATCTAGGATTAATTCTGCAGTCCAGGATTTGAAGCAAAAGATGCAAGATGAACTAAAAGCAATACCAAGAGCGAATTTAAGGTGGCTTAAGGTCAACTATGAGGTTAATGGAAACGTCATAGAGGTGCTAATTGAGGCTAGCCTTGCTAAACTTGAAGAGGAAGGGTTGTTTGGGGTATTGGTAGGTATCAGTGATGAGGAAATAAGGAGAAGGGCTACCGAGATAATTACAAGGATTCTTAGAGAGGTTTCGCGGGAGCACCAGGTGCAGATAAGGATAAAGAGGCTCAATATACTCGTTAGGTGATCAGCACTCAAGATCCTCATCACGACTCAGAACCTGCCGAGGTCATCATCTCAGCCCAACGACCCTTGATTGAATGTGCCTTGGAGGAAAAATATCCCTGGGGTTTATCCCTTTTTTCCTTAATGCGTATCTTAATTCAGTCTCATAATCACCCTTTTCAAGCTTTTCGCTTTCTTCTTCCTTCACAATAAATATCTCGCTGACGAGCTCTCTTATTGTTTTGTATCCAAGCCCCAGGAGAGGCCTTATATATGCAACGTTGAACTTATCCTCAAGAGAGCGAGCCTTTCCAAGGTCTAAAAATGGAACTCTATCATCCCTTCTAGTACCATCGCTTATTCTCTCAACATCTTCCCTAGAGGCTATCAGCTATAAAGCCTTCTCATGGATGTACTGGATTGCCCTTCCTGGCCTTCTATCCTCGATACACATTCTGACTGCCTCCTCTAGGACTTCTCTGGGGGCTTTAACTACCTCATGATCGAATCCTAGGATCTCCGCAGTTTCTCTCGCGAACTTCCAGTTGTCGAGGAGGCCGAAGGTTATTGTTACGAGCTTAACTTCATATCCCATCCTTGAAAGCATCCACGCTGCCAGTGAAGAATCCTTACCCCCGCTAAACAGGTGGTAAACCTCCCTCATCATGCTCAAACCTTTCGCCCTCGCAATAAAGAAATTACCCTTGCAAAAGTCGGGATAAAATGTCCAGAACCTTGACATTTAGCAACACTTAAATACTATTTCATGGAAATGAAAATTGTGGGTGGGAAAAATGGTTGAGAGGTCGAAGGTGAGGGTTCTCATAGCCAAGCCAGGTCTTGATGGTCACGATAGGGGTGCAAAGGTCGTTGCAAGGGCGTTAAGGGATGCAGGTTATGAGGTTATATACACGGGAATAAGACAGACCCCAGAACAGATAGTTGAAGCCGTAGTTGAGGAGGACATAGATGTTCTTGGTATAAGCATACTCTCAGGAGCTCACATGGTTTTAATCCCGAAGATATTAAAATTGCTTGAGGAAAGGGGGATAAAGCCAAATGAGGATATACTGATAGTTGCTGGTGGGATAATCCCTCCAGATGATGCTGAAGAGCTTAAGAAAATGGGTGTAGCTGAGGTCTTTGGCCCGGGAACTCCTCTCCAAGCAATAATTGAATTTATAGACAAGAATGTTGAGAAGCTCAAGAAGTTTCACCCAAGCTAACTTTATATTTTATAACTTTGGATAATTTCTCCAGTGATTAACCATGATAGACGAGCTAATTGAAAGGTTAAAGAAAGGGGATAGAAAAGCAGTTGCTAGGCTTATCACCCTCGTTGAGAATGAGGAAGGGAAGGCAAGGGAAATAGTAAAGAGGATATATCCCCTAACTGGCAATGCTTACATAGTTGGTATTACTGGCCCTCCTGGGGCTGGAAAATCATCTCTTCTTGATAAGCTGATAAGAGAAGCTAGAAGGGAAGGCCTCATAGTTGGAGTCATAGCCGTCGATCCAACATCCCCCTTTACGGGTGGGGCACTTCTCGGTGATAGGATTAGAATGCAAAGACATGCTACGGATCCTGGGGTCTTCATAAGGAGCATGGCTACTCGTGGCTCCTTGGGAGGGCTTGCAAAGGCCACGAACGATGCGATAAAAGTATTGGATGCTTACGGCTGTGATATCATATTTGTTGAAACCGTTGGAGTTGGGCAGGTTGAAGTGGATATCGTTAAGACTGCCGATACGGTTGTTTTAGTTACCGTTCCAGGCCTTGGAGATGACGTTCAGGCAATAAAAGCCGGATTAATGGAGATAGCGGATATACTCGTGATTAATAAGGCCGATAGGGAAGGAGCAGATGCTACGTACTTTGAGCTCTCCCTTACCTTGGACTTTGAGGCCGAGAAGTGGGAGAGGCTTGGTTGGAGACCTCCGATAATTGAGACAATTGCAACTACCGGTAAGGGAGTGAAGGAGCTCTGGGAGAAGATTAAGGAGCACAAGAAGTATTTAGAGTCTTCAGGAAGACTTGAGGAGAAGAGGAGATTCAGGATTGAGGAGGAGATAAAGACTATAGCTTCAGGAATAATAGCGAGTAAGGTTGAAGCTTCGATAAAGGAGGGGGAGCTTGAGGATCTAATAAGGGATGTCTTGGCTAAAAGGATTGATCCTTACACTGCCGCGGATCGGATAATTAAGGAGGTGATGTAGATGTTCAAGAAGATAGACCACGTAGGAATTGCTGTTAAGAACCTTGATGAGGCGATAAAGGTTTGGGAGGGCTTGGGTTTTAAGGTTGAGGAGGTTGAGGAGGTTCCTGACCAGAAAGTTAAGGTGGCAGTTATAAAAGTTGGAGAGAGCAGGATTGAGCTTTTAGAGGCGACAAGTGAAGATTCTCCGATAGCTAAGTTCATCGAGAAGAGGGGAGAGGGGATACATCACTTGGCAATTGGAGTGGAGAATATAGAGGCCAAGCTTGAAGAGTTGAAGGAGAAGGGCTACAGGCTTATCGATGAAAAGCCAAGAATTGGAGCGGGAGGCGCAAAGATAGCCTTTGTTCACCCTAAGAGTGTTACTGGAGTACTGTTAGAGTTGTGTGAAAGAAAAGAATGACTATTCTTCCTTATTTCTCTTTACGTAGGGCTTTCCAATGGCTATCGTGAAGCCCTTAAATGAGTCATCTTTCCTGTGGAACTCCATGGCTAGGGGCAAGTCGTGCTTTTCACTCACGACTATCCTTATCAGCCTGGCCCTCGGATGGTTGTCGAGGTAGCTTTCCTTTAGAGAATCATAATCATCAAGGGCCTTCCCTATCTCCTCTTTGTTCATCTCGTAGATTTCTCTCGAGTATGGACTGTGCTCCTTTATCTCTCTGATAGCCTTCTTCTTGTCCAAAGTTCACACCTTGACCCAGAAGCCGTTCTCGAACTTAAAAATGTTCCTCTTCTCGGCCATCCTCAGGGCTTCTTCAAGTCTCTCTTTAGGAACTTCAATGCCGTGGAGTTGCTTGAACAGCTCTATAATTTCATCCGTTGTCAGCTTGTCCTTTTCCTCGAACAGGTTGTTAGTTAAGTTTATCATGTCCTCAACGAAGTTCCACGGGAATATTATCCAGGCCCAGTCAATGTCTTTAGCGTAGTAATCCGGAACGAACTTTGAGCCTTTTATGTTTAGGAGTGTGGCCGTCCTTATCTCTGCGGGGTTTCTGGTCTTCATGTACTCGTAGGCTAAGCTCATGCTCTCTCCAGTGTCGGTGATATCATCAACCACTAAAACTTTCTTCCCCTCGAAGTCGTACTGTGCCCCGTACTTGAGTCTCGCCCTGCCATCAGGGGTCGCTGTTATCCCCCAGTGTTCAACTTTTATGCTTACGAGATCCTTAACGCCGAGATAGTCACAGTAGAGCCTCGCAGCTATCCATCCTCCCCTTGCGAGGCCAACTATAACGTCCGGCATCCATCCGCTCTCTAAAACCTTCCATGCTCCAGCCTTGGCCCACTCTTCTATATCCTCCCAAGAAGCGAGGTATGCTGGAAACGACTTCATGGTGTCCCTCCCAAAAGAAGGGAGTGAGAAAATTTAAGAATTTTTCTCAGATAACCGCTGGGATCCCAGGAATCCTGGGGAACGGTTGAACTTCTGCAATATGCTTTGCCCCAACTATGAACCTGACGAGCCTCTCAATGCCAATGCCAGCTCCTGCACTCGGCTTTAGCTTTCCAGCCTTTGCAATCTCAAGGTACGGCCTGAAGGCCTCTTCACTAAGTCCTGCCTGCCTAATCTTTGATATTATCTTTTCATATTCCCACTCCCTCTCACCACCACTTGAAACTTCACCATAGCCATAGGGGAGCACAAGATCATAGTTTCTCCAGTAGCCGTCAACTTCCCTATCGTAGAACTCTCTCGGTATGTTAACCACCCAGAAGGGCTCGTCCATCTCTTGACTAGCCTTCTCATCACTTCCAAACTCGTCTAGTATCTCCCTGTAATCAAAGACCTTGAAGTGTCTAGCCTTCGGGAACTCCCTTCCCGTCCACTCCTCAGCCTTTCTGAAGAGGTCGTGGATTAGTTCTTCAATTAACTTCATAACATCCTTCATCTTCGCGCCTTCAATCTCGAAGTCAAGCTGTGTGAACTCATAGGCATGCTTTCCATCATCTTTGCTCCTGCTTTCCAGCCTGATGTTTGGCGAGAGTATGAAGATCTTCTTTAGTCCCATGGCTATTGCTAGTTGCTTATGAAGTATCATACTATGCGTTAGCCTCATCTTGGTTCCGTAAACTTCCACTTCTGCTGGCTTCATTCCCTCTTCCACTGGATCTGGCCACAATGGATCAGTTATTGGGCTGAGTATTATTGGGAGGAGCCACTTGAAGCCCTTTCTAACGAAGAAGTCGGTCATGTAATCTAATACTCTAGTTTGGAGTTCCAATGCTGGGGCGACATTTCTTGACACTATTCTAACTGCATTCATAATAGCCCACCTAATTTGATGAATGCAGAGGGAGTTTTATGTCATTTGTGCAACAGAATTTGTGAGTGGGTCAAAATTGGTCACCAAAAATAGTCGAAAACTAACATATATACAAAATATACGGGAAATTTTTGACAACTATCTAAAGTTGACTACCTATATCGACACCTTTGATAACGACTAAGGGACAGACTTCCATACACTCCCTGCAATGGGTGCATTTCTCTGGGTCAACAACTATCTTCATCCTCTTTCTATCAATTCTTATAGCCCTCTCCGGACACTTAGTTACGCATACTCCACAGCCCACGCACTCATAGGCCCTTCTCACGAGGAAGAAGGAGGCATAAGCTTCATCTAATGTTGGCGATAATATGTAGTTTGTTCCCCCATAGAACTCGTTCTCACCCACAATTAAAAGTCCAGACCTTTCCGTAACTTCTCCAAGGATTGGAGCTACTTCCTTTATCCTTTTCAGGTTTATCTTTGTACTTATCTCAACTCTGTACTTCTCACCCTCCTCTTTTATGCTGAACTTTATGGGCTCCCACTTCCTTTCCTCTGGAATTTCTATACCGAGCTCTTTAGCTAGAACCTTCTCCCTCTTCCCGAGCCTCCTCCATCTCCAGAAACCGTACGTTATCCACTCTTCTGGGAGGTTAAGTCTCTTCCTCCACTTTTCCAGCTCATTATACCACTTCTCCCATAGTTCTGGCTTTTCCCTTTTTAGCTTCTCTATTTCAGCTAAAGATTGGCTTGGGCAGAGGAAGCAGCCTATCCTGTCTATTCCCCTCTCGTATAGTTTATTGTACTTCAAACCTCGGGAGAATATGTAGAGCCAGACTTCCAAGGCCGTCCAGTGGAATATAGGTGCTGCACCTATCTCGTTGGGAACCCAGATGTTTCTCCACACTCTCCCCTGCTTGTACCTCTTGAAGCTCTCGAACTTTCTCTGGCCGACGAACATAAGCACTCCCTGGGGGAAATACCTTTCTATAGCGAGTGTTATCGGGCCAAGCTTGGTAACCTTGCAACACCATCTGTAGTCCATCCCAGGGGGAGAAAAAACATTTATTGCTCTCCAGAATGCATCCTTAGCATCTGCAATGACGAACTTTATTCCCTTGGGCTCTAGCTCCCTCCTTATCTCCTCCACATTTTCAAGTGTTTCTGGAAACTCTATCCCTGTATTATTGAAGAAAACCGTGAACTCTTTAAACGTTTCAAGTGCCAATCCTAGGACGGCCAAGCTGTCTTTTCCTCCAGAGTAAGCTACCGCTACTGGTAACTTATACTTCTTTGAGACCTTTTTCATGAACTCCTTTGCTTCATCAGCCTTCTCCTCCAAGGCAATTCTGTTAGCCCTTATCACATCTTCAATCGTTGCCTTTTTTCCTTCAATTCTCTTCCCGCTGCCCTGAGCTTTCCTCTTCATCTTAACCCCGGTTCCCCTCTCTCTCGATACTAGTCCTTTGTAGTCCTTTTTAGCTATTCCAACTCCAATAACTTCCCCACTTTCGCTTACCACCACAACTTCATCGTTCTTCTTTATGCTCTCTTCGGCCTCAATTATCCCAACTGGGAGGACGTTAGCTCCTTTCTTTACTGGTTCAACAGCACCTTCATCAATTATAACCCACTTCCTCATTTTCTTCCCAAACTTTTCCCAGAGAAGTTTTGCACCCTCGAGCTTTAGGGCGGGTCTCCACTCAAGCTTTATGGGGTCGAATATTATAAGTCCGAATATGAAGCCATCAAAAATTATCTCGTAGGCATCATCTTCACTCGGGATCTTGTTAAGTAAAACAATCTTGTCCTCTAAAATCTCCCTCAAATCAACTCCGTAGTGTCTCATAAAGATCTCCCCGATCAGCTCAATATCCCTCTTAAATGCAAACCTAACGTCGCCTGGGGGCGTTAAATCTATTCTAAAAACTCCCTTCTCGCCGTGAACACTGCATTTGTCCGAGATTAGAGGAACGTTGCATTTCTCACACCAATATATCCAGAACCTCCCCAGGACAACTGGTCCTCTCTTCCTCACCAAACCACCTGCTAACCACTTCCACATAACCTTTTTAAATTTCCCCTGCTAAAACGGGTTGAGTAGGAGGGATAACCATGGCGCCAAAGATACTAGTGGAGCAGGTTGTCAAGAGAAAGGCAGTTGTAGTTAGGCCCGATGACACTATTCATAAGGTTGCGAAGGTTCTGTCGAGGAATAAAGTTGGTAGTGCCGTTGTTATGGAGAAGGATGATATCCTTGGCATAGTAACCGAGAGGGATATCCTTGACAAGGTCGTTGCTAAAGGAAAGGATCCGAGGCAGGTTAAAGTTAAGGAAATCATGAGCAAAAATCCGGTTAAGATTGAGTACGATTACGATGTCCAGGATGCGATAGAGTTAATGACCGAGAAGGGAGTTAGGAGAATCCTCGTGACGAAGTTTGGCAAGCCCATTGGATTCGTCACTGCAACTGACTTACTGGCGGCGTTGGCCTCTCAGAACCATGAAGAGGAAGAGAAAAGCGAGGAAGAACCTGAGGTTTACGGCATGTGTGAGCTCTGCGGTCAGTATGGACCTCTCTACAAGGTTTACTATGAGGGTAGGGAGATCTGGGTTTGCGAGAACTGTAAGGATCTAATCGAGGGACGATGAAGAGAAAGCACCTCCACTGAATAGTAGTGATGAAACGCCCACGGCCAGAGTCCTTTTTCTTCCTCCCTTCGAAACCTTTATTGGGGAGTTTTAATCACCAGTAACTGGTGGTAGTGTGCTCTTTAACCCGAGACCAAAGACTCGAAAGGATGAGTTTTATGACAGAGAATTTGAGCTACTGACCCTTGAGAGGGCCGTTGGGAAGAAAGTTGGTCTAGTTACAGTTCTTGGGATAAGGAGGCTCGGAAAGAGTTCTCTAGTCAACGTGTTCTTAAACGAATCCCCCTATCCTGGGATAAGGATTGATGCTAGGCAACTGTACTTTCAGCACAAAAGTGTTAGTCCAAACGCCCTTGCAAAGGAAATTTTAGAAGGCTTAATAAGGATCTCAGGAATTGAGAAAGTTAAACAGCTAATAAGTGGCATTAGAGGAGTTAGCTTCATGGGTTTAAGCGTTGAGATTAAGAGAGAGCACGCAACTCTCACAGAAATTCTCGAGAGGATTAATGAGTTTGAGAGGTTTGTTCTGGTTATAGATGAGGCCCAATACTTAAGGTTCTCAAAAGCAAGCTATGTTGACATGCTCGCTTGGGCTATTGACGAGCTTGAAAACTTAACCTTCATCCTCACGGGCTCTGAAGTTGGTCTGCTTGAGGATTTTCTCAGGCTTCATAGCCCCGAATCACCGCTCTTTGGCAGACCATATGTAGAGATTAAACTAGGGAGGTTCAGCAGGGAGCAGAGCTTGGATTTCTTGAAGAAAGGCTCTGAAGAAGTAGGTATTGAGGTAACACCGGATGAGCTGTATGAAGCCGTTGAGGAGCTCGATGGTATTGTGGGATGGTTAACGCTCTACGGGTATAATAGGTTTCTAGGCCTAGGCCATAGGGAGGCCCTTGGAAAGTTGAAGGAAGATGCAATCAAGATAGTGCTTTCAGAGTTCTCAAAGCTGAAGGAGCTATCACCTAGGTACGAGCTTATAATGAGAATAGTAGCCCAGGGAAGGCACAGCTGGAGCGAGATAAAAAGGAGCTTGGAGGTAATTGAGGGGAAGAAAATTGATGATAGGAACTTCACGAGCCTATTGAAAAATCTAGTCAAGTATGGCTACCTCGAGAAAACTGGGGAAGGCTACTTCATTCCAGATCCCCTGGTTGAAGAGGCATTCAGATAGAATATCAAGCTGTGCCTCCACCTAGTTCCTACCCTGAACCTAATGTCCCTCACTGAGTATCCAAGGTCTTCTCCCCTTTTGACTATCGCTTTTATCAGCTTCTCCTTATCTGGAAGAAAGAGTGCCACTTTACCTCTCTGAGTTAGGTAGTCAACTGCCTCCTCAAGGAGCTTAACCGAGAATTCCTCACCATATTTACCTCCCCCCAGGGATTCCCTCTCCGTGAGTACTCCTTTAGTGGGCCTGTCGTAATAGGGAGGGGCTGAAAATATAACGTCGAACTTTTCTCTCTGGGGAATTACTCCCTTTATTATTCCACCCTTGCTTTTCACTAGCTTAACGTTAGAGTTGTTCCTCGCTATGTTCCTCTTTGCGTATTCAAAGAATTCCTCATCAACTTCTGTGGCCGTGACATCGCATTTAAAGACTTTCTCAGCTAGTAGGGCCATGAAGGCTGTATGCCCCGTCCCGATTTCAAGAACTTTCTCCCCTCCCCTCAGGAACGTCTTGAGGAATATGAACCTAGAGACTGGAGTTGTCACGAGCCCCCTGGGGTGGTACTCTATATCGAGGTTGAACAAAGCCTTAGCTATGGCCTTGTTGTAGAGTATTCTTGCCTTTCTGTTTGAGAAGTCTATCCTGCCTCTTTCATCAAGGTACCTTTGAAGTTCGGGAATTATCTCAACGGCGTCCTTAATAGGAAGG